>CANKNK010000234.1 GCA_947483455.1 Comamonadaceae bacterium
CAAATGGGTATCCATCAAACCTACGGTGGTGTAGAGCTGGAAAAAGGGCAGTAGAAAAACGGCTGGCGGCGTCATGCGGTTGGTCAGCAGCCAGAAGAACACATGCTTGTCACCTAAAAAGCTGTAACGCGAAAACGCATAGGCTGCCGGCAAGGCCACCGAAATAGACACCACGGTATTCATAGCGACATACATCAGGCTATTGATATAGCCTGAATACCAGGACACGTCGGTCAAGATGAGGTGGTAGTTTTCCCAGGTGAAATGCTGCGGGAACAAGGCAAAGCTGGCCAGAATTTCGGTATTGGTCTTGAAGGACATATTGACCATCCAATACACAGGGAGCAAGGCAAACACCATATAAGCGATCAAAAAGATCGATCGCTTATGGAAACGCTGCTCATGCATGGTCGCCCTCCTTGGCTTGGGTGCCAACACGCTGCATCCAGTTGAACAGCACAAAGCACATCAGCAAAATAATCAGGAAATAAATCAACGAGAACGCAGCTGCCGGTCCGAGGTCAAATTGGCCTACCGCTTTTTGCGTCAGGAACTGCGACAAGAAGGTGGTGGCATTGCCCGGGCCGCCGCCGGTGAGCACAAAGGGCTCGGTGTAAATCATGAAACTGTCCATAAAGCGCAGCAGCACCGCGATCATCAACACACCGCGCATCTTGGGCAGCTGCACATACCAAAACACCGCCAATTTGCTGGCTCCGTCAATGCTGGCCGCCTGGTAATAGGCATCGGGGATGGAGCGCAAACCGGCATAACCTAAAAGCGCGACCAGCGGCGTCCAGTGCCACACATCCATGAGCAAGACCGTCAGCCAGGCGTGTGTCGCATTGCCGGTATAGCTGTATTCAATCCCCAAGCCTTGCAAAGCAGCGCCCATGAGTCCAATGTCCGAACGCCCGAATATCTGCCAAATCGTGCCCACCACATTCCACGGGATCAGCAGCGACAGCGACACCACCACCAAGACCACCGAGGCCCGCCAGCCTTGGGCTGGCATGGACAAGGCCAGCGCAATGCCCAGCGGAATTTCAATCAAAAGTACCGCCAATGAAAACGTGATCTGTCGCAGCAAAGCGCCGTGCAACTCTTCGTCGCGCATGATGGCGACAAACCACTCTGTGCCCACAAAAATACGGCGCTCGGGCGAAATAATGTCCTGCACCGAATAGTTCACCACCGTCATCAAAGGCAAGATGGCGGAAAAGGCTACGCACACCAGCACCGGCAAAATGAGAAACCAGGCTTTTTGGTTGACCGGCTTGTTGCTTGCGCTCATGCCACGATCTCCTCATTGCGATAAAAACAGCTCTTGTCATTGAGCACCTGGCACCACACGGTGCTGCCCACGGCAAACGGTTCGGCCATCATCGCTAAGCGCGCTTTGAATACCTGCTCTTGCAGACTGGCAGTCACAATGAAGTGGGTACCCACATCCTGAACTTGCTGCACTTGCATGGGAAGCGCACCTTCAAAACTACTACCGGCACAACGCACATATTCGGGCCGTATGCCCAGCTTCAAATCACCGTGGGGCAACTCGGCTTGCGCGGCGCTCATTGGCAATGCGACACCGCACACCTGCAAACCCTGCGGTCCCATATGCGCAGGCAAAAAATTCATACCCGGTGAGCCGATGAAATGGCCGACAAAGGTATGCGAAGGCCGCTCGAACAACTGCGCCGCCGTACCCATCTGCACTGCACGACCGCGCGTCATCACCACCACTTGCTGCGCAAAGGTCAGGGCTTCTACTTGGTCATGGGTGACATAGACCAGCGTGAGCTTGAGTTCGCGGTGAATCTGCTTGAGCTTGCGCCGTAACTGCCACTTCAGGTGGGGGTCGATCACCGTCAAAGGCTCGTCAAACAACACGGCCGACACGTCCGAGCGCACCAATCCGCGACCGAGCGAAATTTTTTGTTTGGCATCGGCTGCCAGGCCCGATGCCCGCTGGTTAAGCTGGCCGCTCAAGTCCAGCATTTCGGCAATTTCACCGACACGCTTGCGGATTTGCTCCGCAGGCATCTTGCGGTTGCGCAGCGGAAAACCCAGGTTTTCAGCCACCGTCATGGTGTCGTAAATCACCGGGAACTGAAACACCTGCGCAATATTGCGCTGTTGGGGCGTAGCGCGTGTCACGTCCTGCCCGTCGAAATGCACCGTGCCTTGCGAGGGCTGCAAGAGGCCCGACATCAGGTTGAGCATGGTCGTCTTGCCGCAACCCGAGGGGCCGAGCAAGGCATAGGCTCCCCCGTTGTCAAAAGACATTTTCAAGGGCAGCAAAGCGTAGTCGCTGTCCTGCTGCGGCTTGGGGCCGTAGGCATGGGCCAGGTCCAGATCAATGCGTGCCATATCAGTGCACCCCTTCGCGCGTCGGCGCCAGGGCCAGCATACCGGCGCTGTCAAACACATAGACATCTTGCGGCCGAAAGTAAACCTGCATGGCATCGCCCAGGTCAAAGTAATGCACACCGGCCAATTGCGCCACCATCGCGCCCAGCGCAGTATCCAGATGCACAAACGTATCCGATCCAGAAATTTCGGCCAGCGCCACACTCGCCTTGACCGTAACGTCGCCCTCTCGACCCTGCACGCGCAGGGCGCTGGCTCGCAGGCCTGCTGTAACCGGGCCCGGCGCCAAAGTGCTTGCGAGTGCGATCGTGCTCGCGTCGGCCAAGACCAGCGCCTGCTCCTGCACCCGCGCCGCAAAAAGATTCATAGGCGGGTCGCTAAATGCGGTCGCAACACGGATAGAGCGGGGCCGTTGAAACACCTCGGCGGTAGGGCCGTATTGCAGCAATTGGCCAGCGTCCATCACCGCGGTATAGCCACCTAGCAGCAAAGCCTCGCCCGGCTCGGTGGTGGCATAGACCACGGTGGAATTACCCGCCGCGAACAATGCGCTGAGCTCATCACGCAACTCTTCGCGCAGCTTGTAATCCAGATTGACCAGCGGCTCGTCGAGCAACATCAAGGGAGCGCTTTTGGCTAGGGCACGCGCCAAGGCCACACGCTGCTGCTGTCCGCCAGACAACTCCGAGGGGTATCGCTCCAAAAACATATCGATATGCAGCTTTTCAGCCAGCGCGCGCACCCGCTCGCGCACGCCGGTCTCGCCACGCAAATTCAAGGGCGAAGCAATATTGTCAAACACCGTCATGGAGGGGTAATTGATGAATTGCTGATAAACCATAGACACATTGCGCTGGCGCACCGGTACGCCGACGACGTCTACACCGTCTACCAAGACGCGCCCACTGCTAGGTACATCCAAGCCCGCCATGATGCGCATCAAGCTTGTTTTGCCGGCTTGGGTCGCACCCAAGAGCACCGTCACAGCGTCGGGGCGCAAGTCCATATCCAGCGCATACAGCCACGGCTGCGCGCCCACTTTTTTACTTACCCCTTGCAGACTCAAGTCCATCTGACACCCTTGATCGTTCGCACCAATTTAGCGCGACGTTAATTCGAATGTGAGAATTATTGTTCGAAATTATTCGTTTTAACTAGGTGTTTACCCTAAAACAATTCCTTTCTGTTCGATTTAAAGTGTCCGGGCCATCTTTACCTAAGGCTCGGACAATCGGCGCATGAACCCCAATCCACGACAAATCAAGCTCTTGAGCGAAGTGCGGGCACAAGGCTCGGTCACAGTGGAACGCCTGGCCGACACGTTGGAAGTGACGCTACAAACCGTGCGCCGCGACGTGCAGCGTCTGGCCGACGAGGGCCTGCTCGCGCGCTTTCACGGCGGCGTGCGCGTGCCCGGCTCCACGGTGGAGAACCTGGCCTATCCGCAGCGCGAAATCCTCAACGCCCAAGGCAAAGCGCGCATTGCGCAGGCGGTGGCCAATGCCGTGCCCAATGGCTGCTCGCTGCTGCTCAACATCGGCACCACCACCGAGGCCATCGCCCGGGCGCTGACCAAGCACGAAGGATTGC
>CANKNK010000235.1 GCA_947483455.1 Comamonadaceae bacterium
CTTGTCGTCGGTGATGCTGACAGCGGCCCACGCGCCGCAATAGCCTTGCCACAGCGCTAGCAGGAACAGCCATTTTTTCATGGCGCGGTGCCCGCGCCGATAGAGGCGCGCATCCAGTCGGCGCAGACCGCGTGCAGTGCGTCCAGCCCCTCAGTGAGCGCTGCCGGGCCTGGTTGCAATATCAAAGGCGACTTAATTTCATGCAATTGCCCGCTGCGCACCGCGGCAACCGCATCCCACCCTGGGCGCTGCGCTACCAAATTAGGTCGGAATTTTTTGCCACACCAGGACCCGAAGATGATGTCGGGATTGCGCCGTAACACTTCGCCACTGTCGGCGATGATGCGGTCTTTGCCCAAGCCCTGCTGCGCCAGTTCGGGGAAAACATCGTCGCCACCGGCGATCCCTACCAGCTCGGACACCCAGCGGATGGCGCTGATATGCGGCTCGTCCCATTCCTCAAAGTACACGCGCGGGCGACGCGCGCCGGCTGCTTGGAGCGCACTCACCTGTGCACGCACCTGATCGATACGCGCCTGCATAGCCCCAATCAGTTGCCGGCCATGCTCAGCCTGACCGACCATGGCCGCCACTTGGTACAACATCGCAAAAATCTCGGCCACGCTGCGTTGATTGAACACCGTCACCTGCACGCCATGGCGAATCAACTGCGCAGCGATGTCGGCCTGCAAATCGGAAAAGCCAAAAACACAGTCGGGCTGCAAGGCCAATATCTTGTCAATTTTCGCGCTCAAAAAAGCGCTGACCTTGGGCTTTTCCTGCCGTGCACGGGGCGGGCGCACGGTATAGCCCGAGATACCCACAATGCGCGCCTCCTCACCGAGCAGGTACAACCACTCGGTGGTTTCCTCGGTGAGGCAGACGATGCGTTGCGGGTACAAGTTCATACAGTGGTCTGAAAGCAAATGGTGAATCCGTCTACTAATTGCTGGGCGTCCAGGTCAGGCCAAGGTAGAAGGTTCTTGGCATTTGCCGGTAACCATAGACCGTCTCATAGCGTTGGTCACCTAAATTATCAATGCGGGCCTTCACACTAATTTCTGCTTGGATACGATAACTTGCCGTTGCATCCATCACCAAATAGGCTGGCAAAGCCTTATCCGTTCCGCTAAATTGATCCAAACGTTCACCTTCGCCTCGCATCGCAGCGCCCCATGTCCACTGACCCGCTTGGTGCGTTAAGCCCAACTTAGCGCTAACGGCCGCGCGGCGCAACAAGCGTTTACCGGTCGCATCATCAACCGGGTCTTGCAGCGTCAGGCTGCTATTGATACGACTGTCTCCGAATTGATCGAGCCAACTCCACTCCAGGCCGCGATTGTGGGCACGCTGCAAATTCACTCGATCATAATTTTCGTCATTGGCAATCAAGTCCGTATATTCGTTATTAAACAGCACTACACGAACTTCCGTCGTGCCTAGCCGGTACTGCAGCCCCAGCTCCTGAGATTGCGCTTTCTCAGGTCGTAATTTTGCGTTTCCGCCCCAGGGGTAGTAAAGGTCATTGAACGTCGGCGCGGTAAAGCCGGTGGAGATGGAGCCGTTTACCCGCCAGGCCTGACTCAAACGGTATGCATAACCAGCAAGCCAGGTATTGGCAGATCCGAAATCGCTGTAAATATCTTGTCGCGCTTGCAGTTGCACTTGATGCTGCGAAAAATTCCCGAGGTACCCAACATACACGGAATTTTGCTCACGGCTGGCACGGGTGTAATCGGTATCACTTTTTATCGTTTGCTGTGCAGTTTCTAATCCCGCACTGACCGTCTGACCCGCAGAAAATTGGTTCTGCACATCAAATTGAAATGACTTTTTGTGCGAGACGACAAAATAGGGATATGCAGTTACATCCGCCTTGAGGTCATCACTTTGGTCGTTGAACGCAGCGTGCAATTGCACGGCCTGACCCAAGCTGAAACGCCCAAAAAATGAAGTGCTCTGCAGGCGGAATGTAGCCTCGTCAGCCTGGCTAGCAGGGCCAAATTCACTGTCATACGCCGTTTTGCCTGAAGCATCGCGAAGGTTAAGGCCCATAACGCCACCGCCGAGCTCATGGCTTAGACCGAGCGAGACTGCTCGGCGTTGGTATGCGTCGCGGTCAGGGTTGGTGTCTGTACGCTCCATTTGATTGGTCGCGTTGAATGAACCATCTTGTATGTCGTCGACCGAATAAGATAAGCGCGTGCTTTCACCGAGTCTTAGCGCGCCACCAATTTGCGCTTTGCGGTAGTCATTTGAACCGACATCCAGTGACGCCGAAAACGAGGATGGCGAATTCCCTTTTTTAGTAAATATTTGAATCACGCCGCCTAAGGCTGCGCTTCCGTATACGCTGCTCACGTTTCCCCGAACTATTTCAATTCGATCAATATCCGCCAAGGTAATGTGCTCTAGTGGCGTAGTGCCGAAATTGAGATTGCTCATTGCCATCCCGTCCAGCAATATCAAGGTGTGACGCGACTCTGCTCCTCGCATTAACACATTGGATATCGTGCCTCGACCACCGTAGCGCGACAATTCAATGCCCGGCACATTTTCCAACAGTGACGGCAAATCAGATGCTTGCGATGCGGCAATGTCGGCTGCACTAATCACCGTCACCGCCGCAAGCGTATCTTCTAACGAGGTTGGTGTTCTGGTCGCTGTGACTACAACGTCCGGAAGTGATGCTGGCCTGCCAAGGGTTTGGGCGCTTACGCCTAAAGAATAACCAAGAACGAGCAAAGCCGCGGGCAGCGCAGCAGCGCGCACGGCGTAAATACCATCTTTCATAAAGATTGAGACCATCAACAAAAACCCTCGCCGTCTTCCCCGACAGCGCATGGGCGTTACGGTGACGCGCGGACGCACCACCACCTTGTTGGCCGGTATCCGGGCTGATGGCGCAACTCCCATCGCCTTCCCAAGCGCTTGTTCAGGGCGCTCAGTGGCTGTGATGGGAGCGAAATCCTGTCGGATTTGTCCACTTACCGTTGCGGGGGCAGCGCAGGTTAGGTTGGCTTTGTGGGGCCTTCCCTCCTGCTTCCCGTTGAACTGCGCCATGTGAACCACAGCGCGAGCACCAACGGCGCGATTGTAGGCCCAGGGCATCACTGCCTCGAGGCGATACTACAATCGCGCCCTATGGAGCAGGCATCCCCTATTGACCAGATTGCTGAGCGCGTGGAGCGCTTGCTGCTGCGGTACGAGGAATTGCAGCGCACCAACGCCCTGCTGGCCCAGCAAGTGGCCACCCTGACCCAAGAGCGCGATTCCTTCAAATCCCGCCTGTCCGCCGCCCGCTCCCGGGTCGACGCCCTGCTGGAGCGCATCCCCGAAAACGCCGTCCAGATCTCCCCCGCAGCGGCGAGCGCACCCACCGATAGCCACTTTTGAACGCCATGAAACAACTCGAAGTGCAAATCATGGGCCAAAGCTATTTGCTCGGCTGCCCCGATGGCGGCGAGGAGCAACTGCTCAAAGCCGTGCAGCGCGTGGACGCGGGCATGTGCAAAATCCGCGACGCTGGCAAAGTGCGGGCCCGGGACCGGATCGCGGTGCTGGCTGCGCTCAACCTCGCTTTTGACGTGGTGTCGGCGAATGGCGATCTGCCCTCGGACTTGGCGGTGGAAAATGGACCTGCGCTCACGCTGAACCGGCACCAAAGCGATCGGGTACTCGAGCCACTGATCAAACGCCTGGACAAAGTGCTGGCCAACGACGGCCTGCTGTTCTAGCCCTTTGGCGGCTTGCAAGTGCCGCTCGGGACCCTACAATGGTTAGTGTCTGCGGTTCTGCCGGGCTTTTTATTTCCTGAACCAATGCTCATTGAGCCAGGGCTTGGAATATCGCTCCCCAGGCGTGATCATCTCGCGTTAGATGGACCCAATGGGGCGCTGACCTCGCCCACCTAAACTGCGGTTTAGGATGCGGGCCCGGTGGCCCACCGCAGACACC
>CANKNK010000236.1 GCA_947483455.1 Comamonadaceae bacterium
CCGTAATGTGCGCGACTTCATGGGCTGCGGCGTACAAGTCGTCAACCCGTTTGATGGTTTTTAAGTCAAATGTGCATCCATACCCCGCTAAACGTGGGCGAGAATCTACGGATGCAGGCGCCGCTGGAAAGCGCCGCCTGCGCGCCGGCACATTGACCGCAAGTTCGAAACATTGTTATCAGTCTCCAACACCCAGGCCATGCTCCACTACGAAACCGTCCCTGTTACCCCGTTCGAGCAAAATTGCTCGATTGTTTGGTGTGACCAGACCCACCAGGCGGCCATCATCGATCCCGGCGGCGATCTGGACCTTTTGATTGCGACGGCCAAAGCTCTGGGGGTGAAGCTTGAACAAATCTGGATTACCCATGCCCATGTGGACCATGCGGCGGCTACGCAAGACCTGGCCGACCGCTTGGGCCTGCCCATCATCGGGCCGCATCCGGGCGATCAATTTTGGATCGATGGCCTGCCCATGGCGGCCGCTACCTACGGTTTTCCGCCGGCACGGCCCTTCAAGCCTACGCGCTGGCTCCAAGATGGCGACACCGTCAGCTTGGGCGAGCATGTGCTGCAAGTGCGTCACTGCCCCGGCCATACGCCCGGCCATGTGGTGTTTTATTCGGCAGAAATGAACCGTGCGTTTGTGGGCGACGTTTTGTTTGCAGGAAGCGTGGGTCGCACCGATTTTCCGCAGGGCAACCATGCGGACTTGATGCACAGCATCACCCACCGTTTATGGCCTATGGGAAATGAGACCATTTTTATTCCCGGCCACGGCCCCGAGAGCAGTTTTGGTGTGGAGCGCGTAAGCAATCCTTATGTCGTGGGTACTTGAATTGGTCCAAGGCGTATGAGCGTCGCTTCCGTGCGCGCCTTTTTTCAGGCGCACCAGATCGATATGCCCATTGTGGAGTTGGCGTCGATCACCTCCACCGTGGCCTTGGCCGCACAAGCCCATGGCGTGGAACCCGGTCGCATCGCCAAAACCCTGGCGTTTAAGTTGGCCGATGGCAAAGTATTTCTGCTCGTGGCCAGTGGCGACGCACGCATCGACAACGCCAAGTTCAAAACCGCATTCGGCAAGGGCAAGATGCTCGCACTTGAAGAGGTCGAGGTGCTCACGGGCCATCCGGTAGGCGGCGTCTGCCCCTTCGGTCTGGCAACGCCATTGCCGGTATATCTGGACCGCAATTTGTTGGCTTTTGACGAGGTACTTCCCGCAGCCGGCTCAGTGAACAGCGCCTTGCGTATCAGCCCGCAGTTAATGGCCGAGTTAACCCGAGGCCAGTGGGTCGATACCTGCCGCTAAGCTCGGTTTCTTGCCGCCTGACCCTCGGTTTGTGCAATTGGTCGCAATGCACTGGCAGAGGGGCCCAGCCCTGCCTACAGTGCGGTCTATCTGGCGTTTACTTGCGCCATGATTAAACCCAAAGGATTGTCAAATGCCCAGCCCCCACTCCCCCCCAACTGCCGAAGCCCAGAGTTGGAGCAGCCGATGGCAAGCGCTGCGTGCTGCCATCGTGCGCTATTTTCATGCCTATGGCAGTTGGCTCGTCAGTATCAGCTGGTGGCGGTTTTTTCTCATTTCGGTGCTGGTAATTGTGCTTGCTAGCATTACGAGTTCTATGTTTATAGGCAATTCGGGGCACCACCACCGTCACCAGGCGGTGATGAAAAAAACCAAGCCTGCCGCGTCCCCCCAAACGCCTCCTGATGCACCCGCCAGCGATGCCTCCGCCCCGGCGATCAAGGGCAGGGTGTCAGTGCAAATCGACGAGACGGGCGTGCATATCAATGCGCAAGACCCACAGGGCCAAGGCGCGCAGTTGCAGATTGACGAAAAAGGGGTGCGTATCAGTGCGCCTACCGATGCGTCTACCAGCGCCCCACAAGGCAGTGCCTCGGCCCCTAAACCAAGTTTGGAAGTCATTCAAATCGGTCCCCATGCCACCCAACAAGAGGTAGAGCAAGCCCTAGAAGCGGTACGTCGCGTTTTAGAGGGCCAAACCCATAAGCAAGACGACCAGGTGGACATTGACATGGGTGACAACGAGGACGAAGTCGAGCACGCAGACGGCCTGCCCCCCTTGGCCCTGCTGTTGATCGTCGCCTCCTTGATTCTCAAAATTACCTACCGTGGCCGCATCCAGGCCGAGGCGGTCGCAGCAGCCGCCACGCAAGTGGCCGAAACCGAATCGCTCAAGCGGCAAGTGATGGAAGCACACATGGCCGCCATGCAGGCGCAAATGGAGCCGCACTTTTTGTTCAATACGCTGGCGGGCATTGAGCATCTGATTGAGACCGATCCGCCGCGCGCAGCGACCATGCAAAAAAGCCTGATCGCTTTTTTGCGGGCCACCATGCCCACGCTGCGCGAAGCCAATGCGCAAGCCGAGCGCGATTTAGGCCGCGAACTGGCGGTGGTGCAGCCCTACCTGGAGCTCATGCGTATGCGCATGGAAGAGCGCTTGCAGTTTGACTTGCAAGTACCCCAGGGCCTGCGCAGCGCCCGCTTTCCGCCCATGATGTTGCAAAGCCTGGTTGAAAACGCCATCCGCCACGGCCTGGAGCCCAAGGCCGAGGGCGGCAGCATCAGCGTGCGTGCCGAGGTGCAGGACGGCCAGTTGATCGTGCAAGTGCAGGACACAGGTGTCGGCTTTGCGCCCGCTGCGCCGGGTGCCACAGGCGGGGGCATCGGGCTGTCCAACATCCGTGAGCGATTGCAACTGTTGTATGGCGCCCAAGCCAGCTTGCAAACCAGCAGCCCGAGCACCGGCGGCGCTTGTGTCACCATCACGGTTCCTTACCAATTAGGAGCGCATTGAGCGCCCCAGGCATGTCAAAGGTATTTATATGATCAGCCGCAGCCTGCGTTGGATCGCCCGCCTCTTGTTTGTGGCGGTTTTGCTGGCCATTGCTGCCGCCGTTGTGGGAGGCTTGCATTGGCAGCCTGATGTGATGCTCAGCGTCAACGGCCAAGCGCTCACGCTGCCCGGTGTAGCGTGGATCGCCATCGGCGCAGCCGTCTTACTGGGCTTGTTGGTGCTGGCCACGCTGGCGGTGTTGCCGCTATTGGTGTTGTTGCTACCGCTGGGCGCGGTGCTGGCGGTAATCGCTCTGATCGCTGCTGGACTGGGCGTGCTCAGCATGGTGTTGTGGGGATTGCTACCCCTGTTCATCGTCTGGCTGATTTGGCGCCTGGCCACGGGCGGCGTGAAGGAGGGCGAGGTTTCATGAAGCCCTTGCGCGTCGTCGTGGCCGATGATGAGCGCCTCATGCGCGAGCAACTCTGCATCCGGCTGCGCGAGGTGGATGCCAGCATCGAGGTGCTGGCCCATGCGCGCAATGGCCAAGAGGCGCTCGAGCGCGTGCGCGAATTGCAGCCGGACTTGGTGTTCTTAGACATTCGTATGCCAGTGATGACCGGCATCGAAGCGGCCCGCCACATCGCCCAGCTGCCCACCTGGGGCGAGGCCAGCGGCGACGGCCAATGGCCGGGCTGCGAAATGGTGTTTTTGACGGCCTATGAGCAGTACGCGGTACAAGCCTTTGAAGCGGGTGTGGTCGACTACCTGCTCAAGCCCGCCGAGCCCGAGCGCTTGGCCCTGGCCTTGCAACGTGTGCGTGCGCGCATGCTCGCGCGCCAACTAGCCCAGCACAGCGCAGAACCCGCGCAGCCCTTGCCCGTACACACTCCTGCTATGCAAAGCCTGTTACAAGCCTTGGCTGCACAGCTCTCGCCCCCCCGTGCGCCCCTGCCTTTGCAATGGATACAGGCCAAAGTAGGCGCGACAATTCAGATGATTGCGGCTGAAGACATACTGTTTTTTGTGAGTGACGAAAAATACACGCGCGTCCAAACTGCCACCCAGGAGGCGCTGATCCGCACTTCCATCAAAGAGCTGATGGATACCTTGGACATGCAGCGCTTTTGGCAAATCCACCGCAGC
>CANKNK010000237.1 GCA_947483455.1 Comamonadaceae bacterium
GCAGACGGACAGCCAGCAATTGCGCGCCCTGATACGCCAGGCGCGCAAAGACGCCCTGCCCGAAAAGCCTGGCCTCGCACCCCGCCATGGACGGGCCTACCGTGAAATTTTTCAACTGGTGCGCGCTCAACTCGCAGGCGAAAACGCGAGCGACGATGCGGCGATGCCACCCACCAACCCCGGGATAGATGTATGAGCGATTGGGATAGCGGCCCCGAGGCCGTGCGTATCGGATTGGTATCTGTCAGCGACCGCGCAAGCGCTGGCGTCTACCAGGACTTGGGCTTGCCCGCACTCAAAGACTGGTTACACAGCGCGCTGCACAACCCCATCACTTTTGTAGAGCGCCTGATACCGGATGAAGAAGCCCTTATCAGCGCCGCGCTCATTGAATTGGCCGATGCGGGATGCAGTTTGGTGCTGACCACTGGCGGCACTGGCCCGGCGCTGCGCGACGTAACGCCTGAAGCCACGCTGGCCGTGGCGAACAAGGTAATGCCGGGCTTTGGCGAGCAAATGCGCCAGATCAGCCTGCACTTTGTGCCCACCGCGATTCTGTCGCGCCAGGTGGCGGTGATACGGGGCAACAGCCTGATCATCAACCTGCCCGGCCAGCCCAAGTCGATTGCCCAGACGCTGGAAGGCCTCAAAGACGATAAGGGCGCGGTGCAGGTGCCGGGCATTTTTGCGGCAGTGCCTTATTGCGTGGACTTGATTGGCGGGCCGTATATGGAAACTGTCGATAGCGTGTGCAAAGCGTTCCGGCCCAAAACTGCGCAACGTCCGCCGCGCGCGGGCAGCTAGATAGCGTTTATTTGCCGACCAGCTGGTTGAGGCGCTCGGCCTCGAAGCAGTTGCCGCGTTCGCCTTCGGGCATTTGCATTTGCTGCTGTTGGCATATTTTTTCCAGCGCCATCCACAAGCGGGCAATTTGCTGGTCTTGGCTGGAGGCGCTATCGATCAAGCCGCGCAAGGCCTGGCTGACCGGGTCATCCTCATTGGTGATTCCGTAGGCGCTGAACTTGGGCTGCGCGCCAGCCACGTCGGCGCTTTCGCCGGCCTTACTTTGGAGGATGCGCGCCGGAATACCCACGGCTGTGGCCCCGGCGGGCACCGGCTTGATGACGACTGCGTTGCTGCCGATCTTGGCGCCATCGCCCACTTCAAAACCACCGAGCACTTTGGCCCCGGCGCTCACGACGACGTCTTTGCCCAAAGTGGGATGGCGCTTTGCACCTTTGTAGAGCGAAGTGCCACCCAAAGTGACGCCCTGGTAAATCGTGCAGCCGTCGCCAATTTCGGCGGTCTCGCCCACTACGGTGCCCATGGCGTGGTCAAAGAACACGCGCTCGCCGATGATGGCGCCCGGGTGGATTTCTATGCCCGTCAAAAAGCGCGAGATATGGGAAGTGAAGCGCCCCAGCCATTTGAAACCATGCGTCCAAAACCAGTGCGCCGGACGGTGCAAGATGACGGCGTGCAGGCCGGGATAGCAAGTAATGACTTCCCAGGTGCTGCGGGCAGCCGGGTCGCGGTCCAAAATGCATTGGATATCAGAACGGATTCGGGAAAACATGAGGGCTAGTCTAGCTTCTGGGCTGGTGATGCGCTGGCGGCGCGCGCAATGTCCTGCGCCTTGGCCTGGCCCTTGGCCTTTACCTCGGCCCGAGCAGTAGCTGCCACCTCAAGCTGAAACTCTGTCTTCACACGCGCTGATTGCTGCAGCACCGCTTTGGCTATGCCTCGCAGGATATGGATCTCCTCCTGCGTGACCTTGGCGCGGTTAAACATCTGGTTCAGCCGCGGCATTAGTTTCTTTGGCGCTTCGGGGTCCAGAAAACCCAGGGCCTCTAACGATTCCTGCACATGCGCCAGCATGCCCGCCACCTGGGCCGCATCGGCAGGCGCGCTAGGCGCTGTGGCGCCGGCCAAAGGGAAACTGCCTAAAGCCAGGCGCCATTCATAGGCAATGACCTGCAAAGCCGCACCAATATTGAGTGAGCCAAACTGTGGATTGCTAGGAATACTGAGGCACACATGGCAGCGGTACACGTCTTCGTTGCGCATTCCGAAGCGCTCCGAGCCGAACAAAAACGCGATGCCGGCGGGAGGGCTTTCTGCTGCATCCGGCGCGAGAGCGAGCTGCGTTGGGCCCATAAAACGGCTGAAATGCTCGCGGGGCGTGCGCGTGGGCGGCCCAAAGTCACGCGGCGTCATGGCCGTGGCGCAGAGGTGGTCCATGCCATCGAGTGCTTCGTCCAGCGTTTCAACGATGCGCGCGTTGGCCAGTACGTCCAGCGCGCCGCTGGCCCGCTGTATGGTTTCCTCGCGCCGCAGGACATTGGCCCAGCGCGGTGCCACAAGCACCAAATCGTCAAAACCCATGGTTTTCATGGCCCGCGCGGCTGCGCCGACATTGCCGGCATGGCTGGTCTGGATAAGTACAAAACGGGTGCGAACGGTCACGAGAAAGCGCCAACGGTAAAATCGCCCTATTGTCGCCGCCCCGGCGCCAGCTGCCGTCCGCATTGTTCGGGCGGGCCATCCCCGTTCTTCCCCCAAAATCCGATGTCGCTTAATCTGCACCCCATGATCAATGTGGCCGTCAAGGCCGCCCGCGCTGCCGGGTCCATCATCAACCGCGCCGCCCTCGATATTGAGTCCGTGCGGGTGTCGCAAAAATTGGCCAATGACTTCGTCACCGAAGTGGACCATGCCTCTGAACAGGCGATCATCGAAACCCTACTGACTGCCTACCCCGGCCACGGCATTCGCGCGGAAGAATCAGGCTCCACCCACGGCGCCAAAGACTCGGAATTTGTCTGGATCATCGATCCGCTCGACGGCACCACCAACTTCATCCACGGCCTGCCCATGTACTGCGTCAGCATTGCGCTGTCGGTGCGCGGCAAGATTGATCAAGCCGTGGTTTATGACCCGACGCGCAATGATTTGTTCACCGCCACCAAAGGGCGCGGCGCTTTCCTCAACGACAGGCGGCTGCGCGTATCTAAGCGCACCGAGTTGACCGGTTGCTTGATTTCGACCGGCTTTCCCTTCCGCCAGGGCGACGATTTTGAGGGCTACCTGGCCATGCTTAGCGAAGTGATGCAGCGCACCGCCGGCATACGTCGCCCAGGCGCCGCCGCGCTGGACCTGGCCTATGTGGCCGCTGGTTATTGCGATGGATTTTTCGAACGCGGCCTGCAACCTTGGGACATGGCGGCAGGCTCGCTGCTGGTAACCGAAGCCGGTGGTTTGGTAGGCAACTTCACCGGCGAGCCCGACTTTCTGGAGCACCAGGAATGCCTTGCTGGCGCGCCCCGTATTTATGGGCAACTGGTGAGCATTTTGGGTAAGTACAGCAAATTTGCGGGCGCGGAAGACAAAGCGGTAGCGCGGGAAGCGGCTACGACGTTGTCCAAGCCTGCAAAGCGGCGCGGGTAAAAATCGCTTATCAGGCCTGCAAAGGCTGCTGATAAATGCGAATGCGGGCGGCGATTTTGTCCAAGCCCGTGCGCGCGGCAACACGCATGTCGTACTCAGTCTGCAAATTCAGCCAAAAGCGCGGCTCCATGCTGAAGAACAAGCCCAGCCGCAAGGCCGTATCGGCGGTGATGGGGCGCTGACCATTGACCACCTCGCTAATGCGGCTGGGCGACACATCAATGTCCGCAGCCAGTTGGCGCGCGGAGATGCCCATAGGTTTCATGAAGTCTTCCAGCAATATTTCGCCAGGGTGTATTTCGTCTAATCGTTCCGCCATATTTACCTCTTAGTGGTAGTCCACAATTTCGACTTGGTATGCGCCGTCTTCGCGCCACACAAAACATATGCGCCATTGCGCATTAATGCGGATGCTGTGCTGTCCGCGCCGGTCGCCTCTGAGTAGCTCCAGTTGATTGCCCGGAGGAATTCGCAGGGTTGCCAATTCGCTTGCAGCATGCA
>CANKNK010000238.1 GCA_947483455.1 Comamonadaceae bacterium
CACATCGCGGGACTCCATGTCTTTGGGCATCTTGAAGTAATACTCCACCGCTTGCAGGGTTTCGTGGTCGCGGTACAGGCCGATGTGGCCCACGCGCGCGCCGGGCACGACGTTCAGCATGCCGTCCAAAATGCCGTTGCCCGCGCGCAGAATGGACACAAACACCAGCTTTTTGCCGTCGATCATCTTGGCTTGCATCACTTCCAGCGGCGTTTCTATTTGCACATCCTGGGTCGCCATATCACGCGTCACCTCATAGGCCATCAGGCTGCTCAGTTCATTGAGCAGGCTGCGAAAGCTGTTGGTACTGGCCTCTTTTTTGCGCATCAGCGTAAGCTTGTGCTGCACCAGCGGGTGGTCGATCAGGTGGACATGGGGCCGGGCGGCGGGGGAGATGGCAACAATAGTCATGGCTTGGCGGTCAAAAGGGTGAAGGGGCGCGCCCCGGATGGGCAAACTCTAACCCATAGTCCCGCACCCGGTGCCGGGAGGCCGCCATCGGCTTAAGGGCTGGCCTTGGGTTTCCAGTCGCGAAACACGTCGATGTCTACCCCGTCCGGGTAATTGAGCAGGCCCGGTTTAAAGCCTTTTTCGCCTTTGCGCCCGTACTGCCAGATGATTTTTTTCGTCTCACGGTCGATGACGATCACGCGGTCGTTCAGGTCATCCACCACCAAAATATCGCCCGTCAGCGGCAACTCGCGGGCGATGGAGCAATGGTCCAGACTGGCTTCGCCGCTGGCGACAAAGTATTCCCACACGATTTTTCCGTTGGCAGGGTCAAAAATCACGACCCGCCCGGGTTTAGAAAAATCGGCCACGATGATGTGCTGGCCATTGGGCGTGGGAAAGGCGTCTGAGGGGTAACGGATGTGGGGCGCCTGCACGCTCCAGACCACCTGCCCGGCGCGCGTCATGCGGGTAATGCGTGCCCCGGTAATTTCCGACACCAGAATGTCGCCGTTGTCCAGGGGCGTAGCCCCATTGGGGTAGGCCAGTTCCTTGGGAGGCTGGTGCGCGCAGCGGCCCGGCGTGCCCCATTGGGTGGTGATGGCATTGGTTTGCGGGTCGATGATTAAGACGCGGCAATTGCGGATGTCCGCGGTCAAAAACTTCCCGTCGGCCAGCAGGTGCGCGTCGTCCGGATAGTTCAGCAGGCCCGCGCCTTTGCCCCGCGTGTCGGGCACGCCGTAGGTCCAGGTAATTTGTCGCTTGGCGTAGTCCACGATATGGACATCGAAGTTATCCTCTTCGCTCACCGCCAACTGGCTGCCATCGGCAGAAAAATTCACGTCCTCATTGCCCCGGTAGAGCTTGAGGCTGGGCGAGGGAAATTCCCAGACGATGCGCTTGTCTGGCGCGATTTCTATCAAGCGGTTGTTGCGCCTATCAGCGATCACGATGGGGTAGGGCAAGGGCTTGCCCCAGGAAGCCACGGGCTTGGCGCGGTTGCCGGTAATCGGCGGAATCGGTGGCAGCACCGCGCCGCTGGAGACCTGCCCAGCCCCTCGCATCTCAGCGCTGACTTGCACTGGCACACCACTGCTTTGGGCGATAGCCGTGGAGATCAGCGCAGACAACAAGACGCCCAGGACGATGTGTGGGGCACTACGCTGCGTGCGCGACGTTGTAAGGCTCACCCTTTGGGAGGTCTGCATAGGCTTGCTTGAGGTAAACAAATCGGCGGCGCCTAGCGGCTCTCAGTCACCGTGCGCCCGTGCAGAGGCTGCACCGGGCGCATAGCGGGCGGAAACAGACTTTGGTAGCGCCGCAACTGCTCGGCCGACACAGTGCGCACCTCTTTCAACACAATCCACAGCACCCCTTGCGTGCAAGGCGCTGCGGTGAGCGAGCCGGTATAGCGGTAATACCCTAGCGCAGGGGGCAGCAAGGCGGCCGGGTCCACCGGCATATTTGCCAAGCGGTGCTCGCCGTCGGGCCTAGCCGGAATCAAGGGCAGCAAGCCATCGAGCAAAGTATCCGGTGCGCCCACACGGTACAAAACTTCTATGGCGAGCAATTGGCCCAGCGGGCTTTTGTGCAGCAAGTGCGCTGCCATGGCAAATTCCTCGCCCGCAATCTGATCGCCGCCGGGGCTGTGGAAATGGAATTGTTCTAGCCGGTAATGTTGCTCGCCGATGCGCAAGCGATTGCCGCCACCCAAGCGCACGCGCACCGTGTGGCCGTCGTTGGCAATGGTCGGCGCAGTAGCGCGGTAGGTAAACACCAGCGGCGCCAGGTTTTCCGAAGTGGTGTGCGTGATGTCGATGGGTGACTGCTGCTTGCCGTCTTCGCACAAACTGGCCCATGCACTAGGGCAAAGCGCCAGCATGCTGAGCAGTGCCACGAGCCTGAGGGAGCGGCCTTGCTTGCGGCGCAAGAAGCCAGCGTGAAGGATGTTGTTTTGGGCGCGCCTAAGGAGGGTGGCGCAAGGGGTGAGAACAGCATGTTCGGGGCACATAGGCCACAGTCTATGGCTGGCCTGAGCCCCCCGCTTTGCGCAACATCAAACATGGCGCAGTCGCGCTTGGCCATGGACCGATTCAGTCGATAGGCAACTCGGTGCGGCTTTGGCGCAACTGCCACAGGATATGGCCGAGCAGCGCAAAAAACACCACGGCGCCGCCGACCAGGGTGCGTTGGCTGGGGATTTCATTGTGGATCAGCCAAACCCACAGCGGGCCTAGTACCGGTTCCGCAATGCCAATGAGCGCGGCAATTGCCGACGGCAATAGCGGCGCACCGGTCACAAAAAACGCCATGCCCAGGCCCAGGTTGAAAGCGCCGAACATCAACAAGAGTCCCAGGTCTGCCGGGCCGACTGCAAAGGCCGGTGTCATCACCGCCGCGACGCAGGTCGCCATCAAGGTGCCGGTGCACACCGCGGGCATCATCTGGACTTCGGCATGGCGCCGGGTAATCACCGTTGCGCCCGAAAACGCCAGCGCAATCAGTACCGCCAGACCGTCGCCGATGGGTGACACCGTGCCGCCCAGCGATTCCGAGACCATGATGCCCACGCCGGTGATCACGGCGGCGATCGCCACCCATGTGTTCAAAGGCACGCGCTCGCCAAAGAGCAAAAATGCCATCAGCGCGGCGATAAGCGGTACTCCTGCTTGTATGAGCAAAATATTAGCGACCGTGGTGTAAGACAGTGCCACCACAAAACAGGTGGAGGCCAGCGCAAAGCAAGCGCCTACTGCTACACCAGCCCAACCCATGGCGCGAAACAGGTGCAGCGTGCCACGCAGGCCCTGGCGGTGCAACATAAACCAGAGCAAAAACACCGACGCAAAGAAAGCGCGCCAGAACACAATCGTCCAGCTCTCGCTCACGCTCAGGTAGCGCGCGATGGTGCCGCCAAAGCTCCAGGCAGTGGCCGAGCCCAGTACCAGCAGCGCGCCGCGCCGGTCAAAGGCTGCTGCCTGCATGGTTTAGCTGGCGCCCAGGCGTTGGATGAGTTCGACCTTGTAGCCGTCGGGGTCGGTCACAAAGGCGATATGCGTGGTGCCGCCTTGGACCGGACCGGGTGCGCGCGTCACGTTGCCGCCCGCCGTTTTGATTTGCTCGCAAGCGGCATAAATGTCGCTCATGCCCAGCGCCACATGGCCGTAAGCGGTGCCCATCTCGTAGGACTCGACGCCCCAGTTGTAGGTTAGTTCCAGCTCGGCATGGTCCGGGTTGCTGCCGTAGCCGAGAAAGGCCAGGGTGTATTGGTATTGCGGGTTTTCCGAGGTGCGCAAGAGCTTCATGCCCAGCACCTGGGTGTAAAAATCAATGGATCGCTGGAGATTGCCAACGCGCAACATAGTGTGGAGGATTTTCATGGATAACATTGTCGCCCAGACGCTGACTCCAGCAAGCGCAAGACCACTGAGTGCGACCTGCCAAGGTGAATGCGGTCATTCATCGGAGGGGCAATTTCTGC
>CANKNK010000239.1 GCA_947483455.1 Comamonadaceae bacterium
AGATTGCCATTACCGGCTCGGTGGAAGACCGCGCTGCCATCGCCTGGCACGATGTGGGTTTGCGCGTGCTACGCAACGCCGCAGGCGAAGTGGGCTTTCAGGTCTTGGTCGGCGGTGGCATGGGACGCACGCCCGTCATTGCCAGCGAAATCCGCGCGTTTCTGCCTTGGAACCAGATCCTCAATTACCTCGAAGCCATCGTGCGTGTGTACAACGCCTGGGGCCGTCGGGACAATATTTACAAAGCGCGTATCAAGATTTTGGTCAAAGCGGAAGGCCAGCGCTATTTTGATGAAGTCGAGGCCGAGTACCAGCGCATCCTGTCCGCTGGCGCGCAGCACACCATCCCGCAAGCTGAACTGGACCGCGTGAGCGCCTGCTTTGTGGCTCCCGCCCTAGACACGGTGTCGCAAGCGCAGCAAAGCGCTGCGGAGCGCGCTTTGAGCGCATTCGCCCTGGAAAAGCCCGAGTTCTCGCGCTGGCTGGCGCAAAACGTGGCTGCCCACAAAAATCCGGGCCTGCGCGCCGTAACCCTGTCCTTCAAACGGCCAGGCCAGGCACCAGGTGACGCCACGGCACAGCAACTATCCACTGCAGCGGATATGGCCGAACAGTTTTCAGCCGGAGAAGTGCGCGTCAACCACGACCAAAACTTGGTACTGCCATGGGTGCGCGTGGACCAATTGCCTCAGCTGTGGCAGGCGGCCAAAGAGGCCGGACTGGCCCGCCCCAACATCCATTTGCTTAGCGACATGATTGCCTGCCCCGGTGGCGACTATTGCGCATTGGCCAACGCCCGTTCCCTGCCAGTGGCAGCGGCCATAACCGAACGCTTTCAGGACCTGGATGAGTTGTTTGACCTGGGCGAGATCGATCTGCATATCAGCGGCTGCATCAACTCCTGCGGCCACCACCACAGCGGCCACATTGGCATTTTGGGCGTGGACAAAGACGGGCAAGAGTGGTACCAGGTGACGCTGGGCGGCTCGGACGGCTCCGAACTGAGCGGCGCAGCGCGCGCCGGCAAAGTGGTCGGCCCCTCGTTTGCGGCGGCGGAAGTGGTCGACGTGATCGAAGCGGTGCTGGAGGTATACAAAGACCAACGCGATGCCGGTGAGAACTTCATCGACACCGTGCAGCGTGTGGGCTTAGACCCCTTCAAGGCCGCGGCCAACAGCGCACGCTATGCCACCGCCAAACTCGCCGCCTAAGCAGTGCTTAACCCTTTGCCTACCATGCCCCTCCATACTGAAACCAGCGCATTGCGCATCTTGAGCGCAGAGTCTGTCAGCGCACACGACCCGGCAGATGCCGGCCACCTGCGCCTCGCCAATGACACAGAGGTGCACAGCCTGGCCTTGGACGGCATCGCCTGCATCGAGCTCGATTTTCCCAAGTTCACCGATGGCCGCGCTTTCAGCCAGGCGCATGTGCTACGCCGTCGCGGTTTTGCTGGCGACATCCGGGCCACGGGCGATGTGCTGATTGACCAATTGCTGCAATTGCAGCGCAGCGGCTTTAGCAGCGCAGTGCTGCGCGAAGGCCAGGATGCAGCCCACGGCGCACGCCTGCTGGCGCACTACAGTGGCTTTTATCAAGGCGATCTGCAAAACCTGCCGCACTTCGCCCGCGCGGCCTGATAGCCCTCTGCCAGGCTTGGCTGCCGATTGCCAATAAAATCGCGGTTTGGCCTGGGATTGCAGGCCTGTTCCTCCAACAGCTATAACTCCTTCCATGACCCATACCGTTACCGAAGCCTGTATCAAGTGCAAATACACCGACTGCGTCGATGTCTGTCCAGTCGACTGCTTTCGGGAAGGCCCCAATTTCCTGACGATTGACCCCGATGAGTGCATCGACTGCGCGGTCTGTATCCCCGAGTGCCCAGTCAACGCGATTTATGCCGAAGAAGATGTGCCGCACGACCAGCGCCACATGACGGCCCTGAACGCCGAGCTGGCCAAGCTGCCCACCTGGAAAAGCATCACCAAACGCAAAGCACCGCTGCCCGACGCTGAAGCGTGGAAAGACAAGACCGACAAGCTCTCCGAGCTGATCCGCTAAGACCGGGCCGGTCGCAGCGCCCATCTGTTGACGCCCGCCCCTTGGCCGCTCCCCCCAAAGCCCTAACCATCGACGCCCTGATTATTGGGGCGGGACCTATAGGCCTGTTCCAGGCCTTCGAGCTGGGCCTCTTAGGCGTATCGGCGCATATCGTTGATGCACTGCCCGAAGCCGGTGGTCAATGCATCGCGCTGTATGCAGACAAGCCGATTTACGACATCCCCGGCACCAAAGTCTGTAGCGGGCGCGAACTGGTAGCGCGCTTGCTGGATCAAGTGGCGCCCTTCAAACCCGCGCTGCACCTTCGTCAAACCGTAGACAGCGTCGCCGCGCAAGCCGATGGCCGCTACCGCGTGCAAAGCTCCAACGGCCAAATATTTATAACCCGTAGTATTTTTATTGCCGCAGGCGTGGGCGCGTTTCAGGCGCGCAAGCTGCACCTGGCCGGACTAGACGCCTTTGAGGGTATGCAAGTGCATTACCAAGTACCCGCACTCGCAGACACCCAGGGTAAATCGGTCGTCATCGTGGGCGGTGAGCAAGCGGCGCTAGAGGCCGCTGCCGATGCCTGCGACGGGCCCGCGCGCAGCGTGACGCTGGTGCACCGGCGTGACGTGCTGCATGCCGATGCGGCTACGCTGGCGCGCATCACCACCCATCGCAGTAGCGGGCGCTTGCGCTTTATCGTAGGGCAGGCGCAGAGTTTCAAAGGCAAGGCGCGCCTTCATACGCTAGGTATCTTGGATGCCGACGAGCAAGAGATCGCCGTCAAGTTGGACCAGCTCTGGGTATTTTTAGGCGTCTCGCCCAAGCTCGGCCCGCTCGCGCAATGGGGCCTGGACATGGAGCGCAAACAACTCCTTGTCGATACCGCCACCTTCGCCACCAGCGCACCAGGCATTTTTGCGGTGGGCGATATCAACCACTATCCGGGCAAAAAGAAATTGATTGTGTGCGGCTTTCACGAAGCGACCTTGGCCGCCTTTGGTGCTATGCCATACATCCGCCCCGGGCAAGCCGTGGCACTGCAGTACACCACGACCAGTACCCAGCTGCACAAGGCCCTAGGAGTGGCTTAGTCCCGGCGGCGCGTGCAGCGCCGTGGCCGATGTTTTCTACTCCGGCGTGAGTTGTCCACGCAGCTCACCACCCGGGTTGGCGGCGGTATGCAAGTTGATGTACCACTTACCAGCCAACAAATCCGCGGCCTGCTCAGGCGTCAACACCGCGCTGCCTTGTACCGGGCTGTCACCCGCATTGTTGATGCCCAAAGCCACGCCGGCATTTTTGCCTGCCTCTGCCGGGCCATGGAAGTGGCCCGCCTTCACCGGTCCGCTCAGGCCGCTATAGCGCAAGGTGTAGCGCAAGGTGCGGCTTGCTTTGTCAAACTCCGCTTGCAATTGCCCCATGCCTGCGCTGGCGTTGGGCGGCACTTCAGCGGCACCGGATAAGGTGGCACCTACATTGAGCACTTGCGCAAAGCTGAGGCCGCTAGCGACCAGCGCGGTCAGGCTCAAGCAAACGAGTAGGACTGATTTCATTTGACGCATTCTTAACTCCTTAGTTTGGGGACGGTTCGAAATGTAATGGGGAAACTTCGACTTGCAAAGGTCTAAGGGTTAATTTGCGGTCATGGGGCGCATTGGCATGCAGGCGCCGATCTCCTCAAAATCAATCGCGGCCTACCGCCTAACAAGTAACTGCAGGCCTTGTAATGGCGGCTCAGGACAAAGCTAGTGAGCCTGACGTTCTCCTAGCAGTTACCATCTATTTTTATCTAGATACCAACTAGCGGCGTCAAGAATGGCGGGCTGCCTACAGCCGTTTGGATTTGATGATTGGTAACGCAACTCAGCGAGCGGTTACC
>CANKNK010000240.1 GCA_947483455.1 Comamonadaceae bacterium
AAGGTGGCAAAAGCTTGCTTCATGCCTTTGCGGGCAGATGCTGGCGCCGAAGAAAAATCTAAGCGCGCAAGGTGTGCTTAGCCTTGCTGCAGGGGGTTGGGGCTTGATGTTTGTGGGGCGGCTTGCCGCTCAAGCCAATGCCTCAGGGCTGCGCCAGGGCTTTTTGGATGTCTTTGACCAAGCCGCTGCTGTCAGGCTTGGTCATGCTGGAGTAGCTGTCGATGAGCTTGCCATCGCGCCCGACCAGGTATTTATAAAAATTCCACTTTGGGCTACCGCCGCCGGCCTTGGCTAGCTCGGCAAACAGCGGGTTGGCACTTTTTCCGCTGACCACAGTTTTCTCGAACATCGGGAACTTCACCCCGTAGGTGTTGTAGCAAAAGTCAGCAATCGCCTTGCCTTTGCCCGGCTCCTGCTCGCCAAAGTCATTCGAGGGGAAACCCAGCACCACCAAGCCTTTGCTGCCGTACTGGGCATAAAGCTTTTCAAGCCCTTCGTATTGGGGGGTAAAGCCGCAATAACTGGCGGTATTGACTACCAGCAGCACTTTGCCAGCGTATTGGCACAGGTTTTGGGGAGCGTCGTCTTGCAAGCGGTTAAAGCTTTTCTGCAAGAGGGGTGGGCAGGCGGCGGCGTTCTCGGTAGCGCTGGCAGTGCCGCTGCAGGCCAACCACAGGGTGGCACCCAAGGCCAGAAAGCGACCCTGGAGACTAGAAAATTGCGAGGTAAAGGCCATAAGAACTAAAAAACCTCAGTCTGTTGTGCGGCCCCGCAGCAAGGCGGCAGAGCGAAACAGGCTAATTAGGCCATGTTGACAGCGATAAACGCTAGCAAAAACATGAGTACGGCTCCGGCGATGGGCAAGACGATAGGCATCATCGGCACCACGTCTTCGATGGGGTCATGTTCATGGTCGTCAGAGGCGTGGGATGGGGCGCTGGACATAGAAAGGCTTTCAAAAGTAGGGCCGCAAAGGCCGGGTGCGAAGCCCGATTTTAGTGGCAAGCGCTAGGCGCTATACGCACTGGCAGGCAAGGCACACCCCGCGAAAACCCCCAAAATCAAAATATTCGATAGTTCGTGTCAACCGCCCGGCGGTCTGGCGCGTGATAGGTGGGCGCCACTTTTCTTGTGGCGTTTGTGCCCTCAGGGGCCTCCACTTTATGGCTGTTATGCAAAAAACCGCAATCCAAATGCCCGAAAAAGGTACTTACCAGTGGCAGTTATTCAATTACTGGTCGGATGAATACCGCCAAACCCGGGCCGACCACTCGGCCTATATCGCCCTGAATTTCGCCGGTGCGCTGGACGTATGCCGTGCCAAAGTGCAGACGCTATTGCAACACCACCACCAGCATGCCTCAGACGCCGCCCAGGGCCCGCGCCACCATAAAGCCATCGCCCGCCTGCAAAACACCTTGAGTGGCGCCGCCCTGGCCTACGAAAGCAGCTTCCAGCACCATTGAGCGGGCAAAGCGGCCCAATGCGCGACGCGTCGCCGGTAGGCTACAGCCTTGCTAGCGAATGCTGCCGACGCAAGACAATGCAGCTAACAAGCACCCAACCCCGCAAAGCGGGGTTTTTTTACGCCTGTGCCACCACGCGCAAGACCTCGCTGGCATAGGCCTCCAGCTTTTTCACCCCCATGCCGCTGATGCCTTGCAAGTCGCCAATGGAGCTCGGTGCCAGTTGGGCAATAGCTGCCAAGGTGGCATCGTGGAAGATGACGTAGGCCGGCAAATTGTGTTCCCGCGCAACTTCCGCGCGCCAGGCCTTGAGCGCCGCATAGCGTGCCAGGGCGGCGGCATCCAGGTCGACCGGCGCTTTCAAGGCCGAGGCGCTGCCAGTCCCTTTGACCTTGGCCACCTTGGGTGTGGACAGCGAATGGCGCAGTCGCACCGCCTGCTCGCCTTTCAATATCGGGCGCGCCTGGGGCGTCAGCACCAGGGTGTTAAAGGCCTGCACATCGACCATGACCGCGCCCAGCGCCAGCAATTGGCGCAGCACGCCGCGCAATTGCAGCTCAGTCAAGGCCCGGCCGACGCCAAAGGTACTGAGGTTTTCATGCCCGTGTTGCAGCACCTTTTCGCTGCGCTTGCCGCGCACCACATCCATCAGGTGCCCGGCGCCAAAGCTGATGCCGCTGTGCTGCTGGATGCGATATATCGTGGACAGCAACATCTGCGCCGCTTCGCTGCCGTCCCACACGGCCGGCGGGTGTAGGCAGTTGTCACAATTGCCGCAGGCCTTGCTAGCCTGGCCAAAATACGCCAGCAAACGCACGCGCCTGCAGTCGGTGGCTTCGGCCAAGCCCAGCAGCGCTTCGAGCTTGCCGCGCATGACTTGTTTGAAATCTTCCTCGGCCGGGCCCTCATCAATCATGCGCCGCTGGTTCACCACGTCTTGTAGGCCATAGCACATCCAGGCGTCGGCGCTGAGCCCGTCGCGCCCGGCGCGCCCGGTTTCTTGGTAATAGCCCTCTATGTTTTTGGGCATGTCCAGATGCGCCACAAAGCGCACATCGGGCTTGTCGATGCCCATGCCAAACGCAATCGTCGCCACCATCACCATGCCCTCTTCGCGCAAAAACCGGTCCTGGTGCGTCTGGCGTAGTTTGCTGTCCAGGCCGGCGTGGTAGGGCAAGGCCTTGATGCCGGTTTGGCGCAGCATGTCCGCAATGTCTTCCACTTTTTTGCGCGACTGGCAATACACAATGCCAGCATCGCCCGCATGCTCGCGCTCGATAAAGCGCAGCAATTGGGTGCTGCCTTCCCGTTTTTCCACAATGGTGTAGCGGATATTGGGCCGGTCAAAACTGCTGATAAATGCGCGCGCTTGTTCTAGCTGCAAACGCTCCAGCACATCGGCACGCGTTAAGTCATCGGCGGTAGCCGTCAAGGCCATGCGCGGCACGCCGGGGTAGCGTTCGTGCAGCACCGTTAGCGCCCGGTATTCGGGCCGGAAGTCGTGGCCCCATTGGCTGACGCAATGCGCCTCGTCAATCGCAAACAGACTGAGTTGCCCGCGTTCAAACAAGGAGTCGAGTTGCGCCAAAAAACGCGGCGTGGTCACGCGCTCGGGTGCAGCGTACAAGAGCGTGACATCGCCGCGCAGCAGACGCTGCTCCACCTGATAAGCCTCTTCGCCAGAGAGCGTGGAATTCAGAAACGCAGCACTCACCCCTGCCTCATGCAGTGCGCCCACCTGGTCGTGCATGAGTGCGATCAGCGGCGAAATCACCACCGTGATGCCGTGCCCCGCACGCTGGCGCGCAATCGCCGGAATTTGGTAGCACAGCGACTTGCCGCCGCCGGTGGGCATCAATACCAGTGCATCGCCGCCCTCGCCCACATGTTCGATGATGGATTGCTGCGGCCCACGGAAAGAGTCGTAACCAAATACTTCCTGCAGGATGCTCAAGTAAGACAAAGGGATGTACGCTGGTGAGGTGAAAAATGGGCTTAAGGCACGCAGTTGCCAAGCCCGCAAGCATCGATTGTCCCCGCAAGGGCGCTCACATCGTCCAGCGCACTGCTGCAAGTTGCCCATTCTTGCGCCGGCCTCATTGCGTCGGCTTATTTTCTGCCGCCGCGGCGGCGCGTGCTGCAAACTCGGCGCGCAAGGCACGTAGCTTTTCGCGCGGGTCTTCTTTGATGGTGGCTTTGTCCAAAGCCATCTCGGCAATAAAGCGGCTGGGCTGCGCGGCAATCGTGTCGCGCCCTTTTTTGCGCCGCCGCGTCCAGCTCACGGACAACGTGCGTTGGGCGCGGGTTATGCCCACGTACATCAAGCGCCGCTCTTCTTGCAAGCGGGTGGCCAGGTCTGCGTGCGCAAGCGCGGTAGCGGCTTCGTCCGACGCTTCATCGCCCGCTTTATCCGCACTGGCTTTACCCGTCTCCTCCATCTTGAAAGGCAGCAGTCCTTCGG
>CANKNK010000241.1 GCA_947483455.1 Comamonadaceae bacterium
CAAGCGCCCGTCGATGCGCGGGGCTTTCGCAGCGCCTTACGCGCACAGGCCAATGCGTCAGCCAGCATGTTGCACACCTCTTTGAATATCAGCCCCGAAGAGCTCAAGCATGTCCATTTTTCCTGGCTGGTACCCGCCCTCATTGAGGGAGCGGACCTAGCGACGCGACAAGGAGATGACTCCCCAGTGCGCTTGGTACTGGCGTTTGAAGGGGACCGAGGCAATTTTTCGGCCAAAGACGCGGCACTCAATGAACTGACCCGGCTGGTTACCGGTAAGGAAATGCCTTACGCGACCTTGATGTACGTCTGGTGCAACAAGCGCCCGGTGGGAAGCGTCATCCACAATGCGCGCACCAACCGGATACGCAAAATCGTCATCGAATCGGGCCCGCAAGGCCTTAAGCAATGGCGCAATTACGAGCGCGACATCCGTGCTGACTTTGAGGCAGCCTTTGGCGAAGCGCCGGGCGCGCTGGTGGGCATAGGCATCATGACCGACAGCGACAACACCCAGAGCCAGACCCAGGCCTGGTACGGCAAGATCAGCCTGCAATAAACCGCCAAGGCGATAATTCTCGCTTCTCTCTGCCCGTCAACAGCGGGCGCTGTCACACTTTGGAGCACCCATGGCACACGCTACTTTTCTCTGGAACGACCCTTTTTTACTTGATGCGCAACTGAGTGATGAGGAGCGCATGGTGCGCGATGCCGCTGCCGCCTATTGCCAGGACAAGTTGCAAACCCGCGTAACGCAAGCCTTTCGCCATGAATCGACGGACCCGGCCATCTTCCGCGAAATGGGCGAGTTGGGCCTACTGGGGCCGACGATTCCCGAAGCCTATGGCGGCCCAGCCCTCAATTACGTGGCCTATGGCCTCATTGCGCGCGAAGTGGAGCGCGTAGACAGTGGCTACCGCTCCATGATGAGCGTGCAAAGTTCGCTGGTGATGCTGCCGATTTTTGAATTCGGAACCGAGGCGCAACGCCAAAAATACTTGCCCAAGCTAGCCACCGGCGCGCTGATCGGCTGCTTTGGCCTGACGGAGCCCAACCATGGCTCGGACCCGCAAAGCATGGTGACGCGCGCGCAAAAAGTCGCCGGCGGCTACCAGCTCAGTGGGGCCAAGATGTGGATCAGTAACAGCCCCATCGCTGATGTGTTTGTGGTTTGGGCCAAAGAAGTCAGCGAAAGCGGCGCAGTAGGCCCGATTCGCGGCTTTATTTTGGAAAAAGGCATGGCCGGACTCTCGGCCCCGGCCATCCACGGCAAAGTGGGCTTGCGCGCCAGCATCACCGGCGAAATCGTGATGGACGGCGTGTTTTGCCCGGAAGAAAACGCCTTCCCTGAAGTGCGCGGCCTCAAAGGCCCGTTTACCTGTCTCAATAGCGCGCGTTACGGCATTGCCTGGGGCGCTTTAGGCGCCGCCGAAGACTGCTGGCACCGCGCCCGCCAATACACCTTGGACCGCCAGCAATTCGGTCGCCCACTGGCTGCTAACCAGCTGATTCAGAAAAAGCTGGCGGATATGCAAACCGAAATTGCCCTAGGCTTGCAAGGCTGTCTGCGCCTGGGCCGCATGAAGGACGAGGGCACGGCCAGCGTGGAAGTCACCTCTATCCTCAAGCGCAACTCTTGTGGCAAGGCGCTGGACATCGCCCGCTTGGCGCGCGACATGATGGGCGGCAATGGCATCAGCGACGAGTTTGGCGTGGCGCGCCATCTGGTCAACCTCGAAGTGGTCAACACCTACGAAGGCACGCACGACATCCACGCCCTGATCCTGGGCCGGGCCATAACGGGTATCGCGGCTTTTTCCAACTAAATCAAGGCTCACTAGCTGGCGCGCCATGACCTACCAAGCAGACCCGCAGCGCTATGAGGACCGCATGCCTTACCGCGCTTGCGGCCAAAGCGGTCTGAAGTTGCCCGCCATTTCTTTAGGTCTATGGCATAACTTTGGCGACACCACGCCGTTCCAAACGCAGCGCGTCATGTTGCGCACCGCCTTTGACTTGGGCATCAACCATTTCGATCTCGCCAACAACTACGGCCCACCCTACGGCAGCGCTGAAACCAATTTTGGCGAGCACATGCGGCGCGATTTCAAGCCCTACCGAGACGAATTGCTGATCTCCAGCAAAGCCGGCTGGGACATGTGGCCCGGCCCCTATGGCCAAGGTGGCGGCTCGCGCAAATACGTGCTAGCCAGCCTGGACCAAAGTCTCAAGCGTATGGGCCTGGACTATGTGGATATTTTTTACAGCCACCGCTTCGACCCGGACACGCCGCTCGAAGAGACTTGCGGTGCATTGGCCACTGCGGTACAGCAGGGCAAAGCCTTGTATGTGGGTGTGAGTAGTTACTCGGCGCGCAAAACCCGCGAGGCGGCCCAGATACTGAGCGCCATGGGCGTGAAGGCCTTGATTCACCAACCGTCCTACAGCCTGCTCAACCGCTGGATAGAAGAGGACTTGTTAGACACCCTGGACGATTGCGCTATGGGCTGCATCGCTTTTAGCCCCTTAGCCCAAGGTTTGCTAAGCAGTAAATACCTGAGCGGCATACCTGCGGACGCACGTATCAACCGGCCTGGCGGCGGCTCTTTCAGCGCCGAGCACCTGAACGAGCAAAACCTGGAACACGTCCGCGCACTCAACATCGTCGCGCAAAGCCGGGGGCAAAGCTTGGCGCAAATGGCGGTGGCCTGGGTGTTGCGCGATAAGCGGGTCACCTCCGCTCTGGTTGGCGCGAGCAAACCAGCACAAATCATCGAGCTGGCCGAGACCGTAAAGCAGCTGGACTTCACGCCGCAGGAGCTGGTCGCAATAGATCGCCATGCAGTGGAAGGCGGCATCAATTTGTGGCAACGCCCCAGCACCGACCAGCGCCCCGCGTGAGGCAGCGGCATGCGCAATACATTCGTGCCGACCACCACTAGGCACCATGCCACGCTATTGGCTTTGGGCGCGATCGCACTGTGGGGCAGCTTGGCGCCGCTAGGGGTGGCCTTGCAAAGCGTGCCGCCTTTTTTGCTCACCGGCCTGGGTTTGCTAGCGGGCAGTGTGCTGGGCATAGGCCTATGTCTGCTCCAGCTTCTGCGTGGTGGCTCTGCGCGTGCTCAGGCGCTGTCTGCGCTACGCCTGCCACTGACGACGCTGGCGCTAGGCGTCTACGGCTTGTTTGGTTTTCATTTTTTGCTCTTCTTGGCCTTGCGCTATGCACCCCCGGTACAAGCCAACCTTGTGAACTATTTGTGGCCTTTAGGCATGGTCTTGTTGGCGCCGGTTTTTTTGCCAGGCATGCGTTTACGCGCCGTCCAGGTGCTGGCCGCGCTCATGGGCTTTGGCGGCGCGGCCTTAGCCATCCTGGACGGCCCGGCAGCGCAGCATGGCGGCGTTTGGGGCGGTTTTGCCTGGGGCTATATACCGGCACTGGCCTCGGCGTTTGTGTGGGCCAGTTACTCGCTACTGACGCAAAGAGTGATGCCGTTTGCAACCGCGTCCATTGGTGTTTTCGGCTTGTTATCTGGGCTCTTGTCCCTGCTGTGCCACAGCGTTTTGGAAAATCCTACTGCCTTGGACGCCGATGCCATGCTGCTGATAGTGGTACTGGGCTTGGGGCCACTAGGCGGCGCTTTTTATTTGTGGGATGCCGCGCTCAAACGCGGCGACGCGCGCCAGATCGGTCTTTTGTCTTTCCTCACGCCATTGCTTTCCACGTTGGGCTTGCTATGGATGCGACGTGAAGCGCCTAGCCCGACGATTGTGCTGGCTGCGGCACTCATCGTGGGTGCGGCCTTTCTGGGTTCACGCATGCCGCAGACCGAGTCCCCCTAGACACATCGCTAGGCGTATGGCGTTGTCAAATACCGCCGCCAGCCATTAGCAAGGCCGGATTTTCAGAATCCAG
>CANKNK010000242.1 GCA_947483455.1 Comamonadaceae bacterium
AACCGGTTTTTGTGTGCAGACTCTACCGCTTACTTGGCGGCTTCTGGTTTGCTAGGCTCGGGGAATTTGGCGCCGCCCGCATTAGCCATATAAACCACCGCACGCGCAATTTCAAAGTCTTCGAAATCGCCGCCACCTTGGGCTCCCATCGCGTTCTTGCCCTTCAGTGCAGAATTCCACAGCGCATCAAATCCTGTTTTGATACGTGGTGCCCAAGCCGTCTTGTCGCCAAATTTAGGCGCACCGGCTGCACCATTGGCATGGCAGGCCGAGCATTGGGCCGCAAACACGGCCTCGCCGGTCTTCATTTCACGGTTGGCGTCGCGAATCTCTACGCTACCCACTTTTTGGATCCGCTCTTCCACTGATTTTTCGACATTGGTCGCGCCAGCGCCGGGTTTGTCGTGCGAGGTGACGTAATAGACCAGGCCAATGATGATAAAAATCGGGATCACAAACGAGAAAAATACAGCCATCAAAAGTTGTTGGGGGGTTTTGATCGGACCGGTGTGGTCTTCTTCGGTATGGCTGGTGTCGCTCATGGAGTCCTCTAATACGCTGTGGCCGGGTAAAACAACCCCGCATTATAGGCGCCCACATGGCGAAACAACCTACAATCATTGGCTCAGGGCGCGGCTGTAGCTCAGTGGATAGAGTATTGGCCTCCGAAGCCAAGGGTCGTGGGTTCGATCCCCGCCAGCCGCACCAATTCAGCGCTAGATGGGCTTCACGCTAAGGCGCAGAAGCTAGGCGCATCAAGCCGCTTTACGCCCCAATACCGCTTTCAAAGCCACGCCCGTGTGGGTCGCCAGGCGCACTACTTCTTCCGGGCTGGCGGCCGCCACAATGCGCCCCCCTTCTTTACCGCCCTCGGGTCCCAGGTCGATGACCCAGTCGGCTTCGGCGATGACATCCAAGTCATGCTCGATGACGACAACGCTATGCCCTGCCCGTACTAGGCGGTGCAGCACCGCGATCAGCTTTTCCACATCGGCCATGTGCAGGCCCACTGTCGGTTCATCCAGTACATACAGCGTGTGTGGCGACTTCTGGCCGCGCCGGGTGATGTCGTCGCGCACTTTCGATAGTTCGGTTACCAGCTTGATGCGCTGCGCCTCGCCACCGCTCAAGGTAGGCGAAGGCTGGCCCAGCGTCAGATAGCCCAGGCCCACGTCTTTGAGTAATTGCAAGGGATGGGCAATCACCGGCATGGCCGCGAAAAACTCCACGGCCTCGTCCACTTCCATTTGCAGCACTTCGCCGATGTTTTTGCCACGCCAGGTCACTGCCTGGGTTTCCGGGTTGAAGCGCGCACCTTTGCAGGTCTCGCACAGCACCTTCACGTCGGGCAAAAAGCTCATGCCAATGGTGCGTATGCCCTGGCCTTCGCAGCCGGGGCAGCGGCCTTCGCCGGTGTTAAAGCTAAAGCGGTTAGCGGCATAGCCGCGCGCCTTGGCCTCCAGCGTATCGGCAAATAATTTGCGAATCGTGTCCCAAAAACCGATATACGTGGCGGGGCAGGAACGTGGCGTTTTGCCAATCGGTGTCTGGTCCACTTCTAGTACGCGGTCCACGCTTTCATAGCCATAAATCGCTTCGCAGCCAATCAATGGCGGTGCGCGCCCAGCCGTGTGTGCATCCCGGCCGGCCTTGGTGGCGCGCTGCTGTACCAGCGCCTGCACATTGGCCAGCAAGACATCGCGCGCCAGCGTGGATTTACCGGAACCGCTTACGCCCGTAATGGCCACCAAACGCTGCAAGGGCACAGCTGCGGTGACCGATTGCAGGTTGTGCAGGTTCGCGCTGTGTACGGTGAGCCATTGCACATCGGCAAGAGCTACTTGCACACTGCTTTCTAGTGCTGCGGCTTGGGCCTGTGCGGCCTTGGATTTCGCGCTGGACTTGGCGGCTGGCGCACTGGTGCGGCCCTTGGCCAATGGTTTTTGCACAGCAGCGCTTGCAGCAGAGGCGGCGGCAGCCAGCAAGGCAGATGCCCCGGAATTCGCCACAAAACGTCGGGGCTCCAAGGGATGCAGCATGGCATGGAGCAGATAGCGCCCAGTTTGTGATTCGGCTTGCGCTTGTACATCGGCGATACTGCCTTGCGCCACCAAACGCCCACCGCGCTTACCGGCGCTGGGACCGATGTCAATAATATGGTCGGCATGGCGTATGGTGTCCTCATCATGCTCCACTACTACCAAGGTGTTGCCCTTGTCGCTCAGGCTTTTCAATGCACCCAGCAAAATTTTGTTGTCGCGCGCATGCAGGCCAATGGTGGGCTCGTCCAGCACATAGCACACGCCTTGCAAATTGCTGCCTAGTTGCGCCGCAAGGCGAATGCGTTGCGCCTCGCCACCGCTCAAGGTAGGTGCGCCGCGGTCTAAAGTCAAATAGCCCAGGCCCACTTCTTCTAAAAACTCTAAGCGACTGCGGATTTCAGGAATCAGGTCGCGGGCAATATCGGTTTCACGTTGGCTGATCGCGCCACTCACCTGCAGGCTTTGCACCCAGGCGCGCACTTCGCTAACGGACAGCGCAGCAATGTCAGCAATGCCCACGCCGCCAAAACGTACCGCGCGTGCCGTGGCGTTTAAACGCGTCCCCTGGCAGCGTGGACAGGCGGTATCGGCCAAGTCTTCCACATCGGCCTCCGCAAAAGTATGTTCGCGCCCGCCGTTGTCTTCGCGCACCGTGTCGTCAAACACTTTGCGTTGTTCTTTGGTCAAGGCCAGCCCGGTGCCAACGCAATCAGGGCACCAGCCGTGTTTGCTGTTGTAGCTGAACAAACGGGGATCCAACTCGGTGTACGAGGTAGAACACACCGGGCAGGCGCGTTTGGTGGAAAACACTTCCAGCTTGCCTATGCCCGCCGTGCTGCTGCCGGCTTGCATTGCGCCGCGTAAATCGTCCAGGCCACTGAGCACATGCACCACGCCTTTGCCATGGGTGAGCGCTTGCGCCAAACCGGCGCGTAAAGTCGCTTCGTCGGCCGCTTTGACATCTAAGCTGAGCACCGGCAACTCGATATGGTGTTCTTTGAAACGGTCTATGCGGGGAAAGCCCTGTGTGGGCAAAAATTCACCATCGACCCGCAAATGCGTGTAGCCGCGCGGGCGCGCCCAATCGGCCAACTCGGTGTACACGCCTTTGCGTCCGACAACCAAGGGCGCCAGCAAACCGATGTGCTGGCCGCGGTAGTTTTTTAGCAATTGCGCGGCAATGCTGTCCGCACTTTGGGGCGCGACCGCGGCCCCGTCTTTGACGCAGTGTTGCGTACCCAGCTTCACGTACAGCAAACGCAAGAAGTGCCAGACCTCGGTAGTAGTCCCCACCGTCGACTTGCGGCCCCCCCGCGAAAGCCGCTGCTCAATCGCCACTGTGGGCGGGATGCCGTACACCGCATCCACCTCGGGTCGCCCAGCCGGTTGCACGATAGAACGCGCATACGCATTGAGGCTTTCCAAATAACGCCGCTGGCCTTCGTTAAACAAGATGTCAAAGGCCAAGGTGGACTTTCCCGAGCCGCTCACGCCAGTGACGACGCTGAATTGACCGCGCGGAATATTCACCGACAGCGATTTCAGGTTGTGTTCTTTTGCGTTGACGATGCGGATGTTGTTATCCACTGCACTTTTCGCGCTTACCAAGGGTAGGGGCGTGAGCGATGCGGGACCCGCCTCAGCGCGCATGCCCGCGAGCGCAATGGCATCGGCTCCCAAAAGGTATTTGGCGCTGGGTTCCGCTACTTCATGCACTACACCCATACTGGCCGCGTAATCGCGCAAGGCCTTGCCAGTGTGGCTCGTGGGGTGTAGCAGTAAATCTTCCGGCGTGCCGCAGGCGACTATTTCCCCGCCCGCGTCACCGCCCTCGGGGCCTAAGTCGATCAGCCAGTCGCTGGAGCGAATG
>CANKNK010000243.1 GCA_947483455.1 Comamonadaceae bacterium
ACAGGCCAATATTCGCGTTGAGTTGCGCATGGCGCCACAGACTGGGGTTGACGGTAGCGGGCGCAGCACCTTGCAGAAAATCATAGGCGGCAAAGTCGCGCAAGACGCGACCATCAGCCGCAAGTATCTGGCCTGTAGGCCGCGCAATCAGGCCGCGTTTGGCATCATCGAAATCCTGCGTCGGCGCCTGCGCGATGGCCAGCGCAACAGCGGCGTTTTCTTTTTGCGTGCTGGCGCTGGCGTCGCTGCTGGCCCCACCTATGCCCTGGTTTTTGCTGCAGGCCACCATGCACATTGCCAAGGCAATCAGCCCTGCGCGTTGACACACCATCCACATACGCACGCTCCTCTTTGTTGTGAAGCGCCGCTGCTGGTTCGCGGCACCGCTTAGACCATGGTAACCAAGGATTAGAAAGGCGCTAGTCGCGTTGGGGATGTCGCCGCAAACTCGCCAGCTTGCTGACCTTGAGACTCGCGAACACAGCCCCCATTGCGGCCTGGTATCCGCAAGCGCACGGCGTCCTAAGCCGCCAGTGCTTGCCCCTCAAGTGCGCATGGATCGCCGGGCCATTTCACTCTTGGGCAGGAACTTCTTGTGCCGGCTTAGCCTACGCCAGCAGCGCCACGTTCCCACCCGCAGCAGTGGTGTTGACCGTCACCGTGCGTTCGGCACAAAAGCGGTAAAGATAGTGCGGCCCGCCAGCTTTGGGGCCGGTGCCACTCAGGCCTTCGCCGCCGAAGGCCTGTACGCCGACCACCGCCCCGATCATATTGCGGTTGATATAGACGTTGCCGATATGCGCCGCTTGCGCCATGGCTTGGGCGCGGCTGTCGATGCGGGTTTGGATGCCCAGCGTCAAACCGTAGCCCAGGTCGTTGATCTGTTCGATGGTATCGAGCGGGTTGCCCTGCCAGCGAAGCACCTGCAATACCGGACCAAATATTTCGGTATCCACATCGGCAACGCTTTGCACCTCGTAAGCGTGCGGGCAAATGCGATGAGCAAGGGTGCAGCCATCTTGCGCCAAAGCGGTTTGCCACGCTGGGCCAAACAAACAGGTGTGGCGCGCATGCAGGCGCGCGATATGCGCTTGCAGTGTGGCTGCTGCCTCTGCGTCGATAACTGGCCCCAAATCGGTCGCCAGGTCTGCCGGGTCACCCACACGCAATTGCTGCGCGGCGCCTTGCAACATCTCCAACACGGTGTCTGCGATATCGGCATGCACGCACAAAAGGCGCAGCGCCGAACAGCGTTGCCCGGCAGACCGGAATGCGCTGCTTAGCACCGCGTCCACCACTTGTTCGGGTAGTGCGGACGAGTCCACCACCATGGCATTAATGCCGCCCGTCTCGGCAATCAGTGGCACGATGGGGCCAGGCTTGGCGGCAAGCGCACGCTGGATGATTTTGGCTACCTCGGTGGAACCGGTAAACACCACGCCTGCCACGCCGCTTTGCGCTACCAGGGCCGCACCTACGGTCTCACCCGGCCCATGCATCAAGTGCAATGCGTCATGCGGGATGCCTGCAACATGCAGTAAACGCACTGCCTCTGCCGCAATCTGCGGGGTTTGCTCGGCAGGCTTGGCCAACACCGTATTTCCGCTGGCCAAGGCCGCAGCGATCTGACCCATAAAAATAGCCAGCGGAAAATTCCAGGGGCTGATGCACACCCACACGCCACGCCCGCACAATTGCAATGTATTGGTTTCGCCAGTCATGCCGGGTAGCCAGGGTGCACCGCCCGCTTGCGCAGGGGATGTGCTGGTTGCGGCACCCGCGCCTGACCATTCATAAGCGTGGGCCACAGGCATAGACAGCGGCTGCATGATGCGTAGGGCCTCGTGCGCGTAGTAGCGCAAAAAGTCCACCGCTTCGCGCACTTCAGACTGCGCATCGCCCCAAGTTTTGTGGGCCTCGTGCACCAGCAAAGCGCACAGCTGCGGGCTTTGTTGTTCCAGACTATCGGCGGCGCGCAGCAAGGCGGCGCTGCGCTCCTCCACTGACGTGCGGGACCAGGTCTTAAAGCTGGCTGCTGCATGCTGCATCGCGTGGTGTACATCCTGCACTGTCGCCTGTGCTAGTGCTCCAGGCCTGGTTTGTGCCAGGGCTTGCAGGTAGGGTGCTCGCATGGCGGGCACGGTGAAGTCCATCCCCCCACTATTGGCGCGTACGCCTTCGCCGCTGCCAAATAAGTGCGGCGGTTGGGGCAAAGCGCCCAAGGATTCCAGGCGCAACGGTGAGATCAGCAAATCGCGCACACTCAAGTTCGGGTCGGCCAGCTGATGCACAAATGATGAGTTGGCACCGTTTTCCAACAAGCGGCGCACCAAGTAGGCGAGCAAGTCTTTGTGCGCTCCTACTGGCGCATACACGCGGCAAGCCATGAGCGGGTTTTTCAGCACCTCACGGTACACGCCCTCGCCCATACCGTGCAGGCGTTGCAACTCAAACGCACCGCCACTGCGTGCGCCCATTTGCATGATGGCCGCTATCGTGGCCGCGTTGTGCGTGGCAAATTGAGGGTAAATCACATCGGGCGCGTCCAACAGCGCCCAAGCGCAGGCCAGGTAGGAAATATCGGTATGGTGTTTGTGCGTGAACACCGGGTAATGCGGTAGCCCCAGCTCTTGGGCGCGTTTGATTTCAGCGTCCCAATACGCTCCTTTCACCAAACGGCACATCAGGCCGACGCGGTGCCGGCGCGCCATGGCCACCACGGTGTGTACCAGCTCCAGCGCGCGGCTCTGGTAAGCCTGCAAAGCCAGGCCCAGGCCGCGCCACTGCGGCCAATGCTGCGCTACACGCGGTAGCAAAGCCGCTAACACCTCGAGCGATAACTCCAGGCGATCTACCTCTTCGGCATCAATCGTGAGGTTGATATCGGCGCGCGCCGCCTGTTCGCACAAGTCCCACAAGCGTGGCAGCAGTTCTGCCATAACGCGCGCGCTTTGGCCCTCTTCGTAGCGCGGGTGCAGTGCGCTGAGCTTGATGCTGATGCCGTCGTTGCCCTGCGGCCCACGCCCTGGCACGGCGGTCTGCGCCAAGGCGGCTATCGCATCGCTATAGCTTTGCAAATAGCGCTGCGCATCGTCGGCGGTCCGCGCACCTTCACCCAGCATGTCGTATGAAAAACGAAGACCCTGGCTTTGCGCCTGGCGTGCGCTGTCAGCATGGCGCATGGCCTCGGCCATGTTCTGGCCCAGCACAAATTGGCGGCCTAGCAACTGCACTGCGCGTAGCGTGGCGGCCACCACGGTGTGTGCGCCCAAACGGCCCATCAAGCCGCTACCACCGGCACCTTGCGCATCGGGTAAAAAGTGTTTGGACATGGCAATGGCCGCGCGCGATAAACGCGCCAGCACCTGGTCCCCGGACTGCGCAAAATCAGCGCGGCCGAGCTGGTCGGCGGTCAGGGCGATGGCGGTGTCCATGTCGGGCACGCGTAAGAGCGCTTCGGCCAGGCGCATCAACGCGAGACCCTCGGCGCTGGAAATCGGGTACTCCTGCAACAAGCTCTCCATGGCCCAAAACGGAGCGGGATGGTCGCGCACGGTTTGCACCCAGGGCGCGGCCACTTGGGCGGCGGCAGACCAGTCCAACTTGTCTTGCAAGCTGCGCAGGCGCTGGGCCACGATATCGGCTTCGGGACGGTAGGGGTTAGGAAGGCGTTGCTGCATCAACATAGGGCTTGCTCCTGCAGCCGGTGGGCCGCATGCTTGGTGTAAAACGCTATATTCCCATTATTTACAGCAAATATTTATCTTTATTTTTATCACTTCATAGCGAATAATTCATATATGACCGCAGTTGCTGCCAACCTGGATCGGACCGACCTGAAGATCCTGCGTGCCTTGCAGGAGGACGGGCGCATCTCCAACCTCAAGCTGGCCGAGACGGTGGCCTTG
>CANKNK010000244.1 GCA_947483455.1 Comamonadaceae bacterium
CACGCGGAGTAACAGCGGCGCGCATTTGCATCGACCCAGGTATTGGATTCGGTAAGACGGTAGCGCAAAATTTCAGCTTGTTGGCCCGCCAGGGAGAGTTGCTTAGGCTAGGCTTACCGGTTCTAGCCGGTTGGTCTCGCAAGTCCTCCTTAGGCGCGGTGACGGGTGCTGCCGCCGGGGACCGGGTGGTGGCCAGTGCCGCTGCCGCGCTGCTGGCAGTGCACAATGGAGCGCGCATTGTCCGGGTGCATGATGTGCTGGCGACAGCGCAGGCCCTCAAGGTGCTGGCCGCTACACAAGCGGATGCCATGGGATAGGCGCCAACGCATTCTCGAATTTTTATAAAGAAGCAGCAATACATGACGCGTCAATATTTCGGAACCGATGGCATTCGCGGCACGGTAGGCCAAGCGCCGATTACCCCGGACTTCATGCTGCGCCTGGGGCATGCGGTAGGGCGTGTGCTCAAACGCAGCGAAGCGCGCCCCACGGTATTGATTGGCAAAGACACCCGCATCTCGGGCTATATGCTGGAAAGTGCTCTGGAAAGCGGGTTCAACTCCGCCGGTGTGGATGTGGTGCTCCTGGGCCCTTTGCCCACCCCGGGCGTCGCGTATTTGACGCGGGCACAACGAGCGTCGCTGGGCGTAGTCATTAGCGCCAGCCACAATCCTTTTGAGGACAATGGCATCAAATTTTTCAGCGCCAAAGGCAGCAAGCTGCCTGATGCCTGGGAGCAATCCGTGGAAGAGGCTTTGGGCCAGCCCCCGGAGTGGGAAGCATCGTCCCATTTGGGTAAAGCCAAACGGCTGGACGATGCGGCGGGCCGCTATATTGAGTTTTGCAAGAGCACCTTCGCATCGGACCTGACGCTCAAGGGCCTGAAAATCGTGGTCGATGCAGCCCATGGCGCGGCCTACCAGATTGCGCCCAAAGTATTCCATGAGCTGGGGGCCGAAGTCATCGCCATTGGCTGTGCGCCCGATGGTTTGAATATCAATAATGAGGTAGGGGCAACCCATCCTCAGGCCTTGGTGGCCGCGGTACGCCAGCACTGTGCACATATTGGTATCGCACTCGATGGGGATGCCGATCGCCTGCAAATCGTGGATGCACAAGGGCGTTTGTACAACGGCGATGAGCTGCTGTATTTGATGGCCGATGAGCGCCTGGCGCGCGGTGAATCGCTGGGCGGTGTCGTCGGTACCTTGATGACGAATATGGCCGTGGAGCTGGCACTGAAGGGGCGTGGCCTGGATCTGGTACGGGCGCGGGTGGGCGACCGCTATGTTTTGGAAGACTTGCAGGCGCGCGGTTGGATCTTGGGTGGCGAGGGTTCGGGCCATTTGCTGGCCCTGGACAAACACACGACGGGCGACGGGCTGGTGTCTGCTTTGCAGGTATTGCAAGCTTGTGTGCGGGCGGGCAAAACCATGGCACAGTTGTTAGAGGGGGTGGTGCTATTCCCACAAACATTGATCAATGTGCGCCTTGCACCGGGTACGGATTGGAAGTCCAACCTGGCTATGCAGCAAGCCATTAGCCAAGTGGAGTCCGAATTGGCGGACCAGGGACGCGTGCTGATACGCGCCAGCGGCACCGAGCCGGTGGTTCGCGTCATGGTGGAGGCGCGCGATGCGCTGCTTGCCAAGGCCAGCGCCGAGCGTATTGCGCAGACACTGCAATGACGGCACCTACCGACCCGATTCGCATCTGCCGCGTGGACTACGCGGACCCGGTGCATGCACGTGCTCTGGTGGCCTTGCTCGATGCCTATGCCCATGACCCTATGGGTGGTGGCGCGGGTTTAAGCGATTACGCGAAAACCCATGTGGTAGCTGGCTTGGCTGCACGTGCCCACGCATTTAGCGTGCTGGCGTTTGCGCCGGATGCGGCTCAGACCCCGGTGGGCCTGGTCAATTGCATAGAAGGTTTTTCCACCTTTGCAGCCAAGCCCTTGGTCAACATCCATGATGTGATCGTGTTGCCCGCGTGGCGCGGGCATGGCGTGGCTGGCGCGATGTTGGAGACCGTGATGCAGATCGCCCGGGATCGCGGTGCTTGCAAGCTGACTTTGGAAGTGCTCTCCGGTAACCAACAGGCCTTGCGCGCCTACGCCAAGATAGGCTTCGATGCCTACCAACTCGACCCGCAAGCGGGGAGTGCGCAGTTTTTACAAAAGTGGTTGGAGCCTCGGACTTCCTAGTGGGATAGGTGGCTGGGTCGGCAGCGGCTAGGAAGGCAAAAAAATGGCCACCCTAAGGTGGCCATTTTTATTCCGCAGCACTAGGTCTGATTTTCAATGTACCTGCAAATCGCTATTTTTCAACGAATCACGGCATCAAAAATCCGACGCTAGGCGTGCTTAGAACACGTAGCGCATGCCCAGGGTAATGGCGCTCGGGTCGTTGCCAGCTACGCCCGTCGCGGGGAAATTGTCCGCGTTGGTGAAGGTGCCTTTGCCTTTTGAGTTATTCGCGATCTGCGCATAGCTACCAAACAGGATGGTATTTTTATCCAAGGCATACGCTGCTTCCAGGGCCAACATGGTCAGATCGTCTGCCGCATTGGAAGCGGACTCGCCGGACATGCCGTAGTTGAACTTGTAGGTCATAGCGCCGTCTACATAGTTCACTACAAACAGGGTGTTGGTAGTCTTGCGTGCGTTCACTGCTAGGGGTGCCTGGTTGTCCAAGGAACTCACTACGATCGCACCGCTCAGGTTATCCATCTTGGCGCCCAAGGTGAATTTCGTAGCGGTCATGGCAAAAGTTTTGTCCGATACGGCTTTGGATTGGGTGGCGATGCCGGCGTTGTAGGTGCCGTTGTTCCACTCTAAAGAGGCAGCGTACAGGGGCTGATTCGTCGTCGTGCTTTGCGCCTCATCAGCAGAATAGGAAGCCTTCACCACCATGTCCGCAAATTTCGGGCTGATATACACCAGGTTGTTGGTTTGGCGGGTGTGCACGTTGTCGAAGTTGCTTCCGGCAGTTTTCGTACCTTTACCGTGAATGATCACCTCCATCGCCTCGCCCTCGCCGTACAAGGTACCTGCAAAGCCGCCTGCATCTAGCGATTTGAGCGGGCTGTCATACGTGCCAACCAAGACGCTACCTAAGGAATTGCTCTTGAGTCCCACAAAGCTGTTGCGGCTTGCCAATGTTTTGCTCAGGCCAGTCTCATCTGGAGCGATACCGGTTTCCACTTGGAACATCGCGGTCAAATCGCTGCTGATACCGCGCTCACCTTTGATGCCGAAGCGTGATGCAAAATTTTGCAACATGGTTTTTGTCAATGCGCCGTCATTGGCGCTCTCAATACCGAGTTCCAGGCGGCCATAGAGGGTCACGGAGGGTGCTGTTTGTGCGAAAGCAGAGGTAGCGAGCAGCAAGCCGGTGGCCAGTGCCATGGCGGTTTTCTGGGCAGTTATAGTCATAAGGTACTCTTTCAGTTAGGGTTTGAACTCATGCCAACATTCAAAAAATGCTTGAATTGACGGCGCAAGTGTGGTTTTTTTATATGTCAATCCAGTGAATTAGGGTAATTACGGATTGCTTGTATCTCATTTACAACGTTCTTTTCTTGCCTCTATCCCGTCATGCCAGCGTCATGTAAAGCGCTTAGATTGGTTCGGTTCTATTTCCTACGGAGTGTTTATGTTTTCTAAAGCTGTTTGCGTTGCTGCCATCTTGGCCGCACAAGTCACTGTCAGCTGGGCGCAAAGTCCGGCCAAGCCCTTTAGCTTCGGCCTGTGGGGCGATATGCCCTATAAGAAAGCCGGCGATGATGCCAAGCTGCCCGCCGTCCTGCAAAGCATCAACCGTTCCGATATCGCGTTCTCGATGTATGACGGCGACATCAAGGACGGTAGCTCCAAGTGCAC
>CANKNK010000245.1 GCA_947483455.1 Comamonadaceae bacterium
ATGAACCGTTTTAGCGGTACCGGCCCGATCACCGACCCGACGCTAGATGTGTCTTGAGCTGCCTTAGCCCGGTATTTTTGGAAAAGGCCTAGCGCAAGTACAAGGCGCTTTTAAAACGAACATCTACCGAATTTAGCGCCAGAAGTGGCGGTCGCGGTGCCCATGGCCCCAGGGGATGACCACGGTCGGAGTGAACAAAGGGCGGAAACTGGCAACGGGGTAATACACGCTGGGCGCAGGCACGCTGATGTAGGTAACGCTGGGCTGGGTGTACACCGGGTTGGAGGAGGAAATCACTGTCGTTTGTGCAGGCGCTTGCGGCATGAGGCCATTGGCAGGCGCCACTTGCAAAGCGATGGTAGGGCCAGGGTCCTGGGCCATTTGCACGCTGTATTGCTTGCCACCAAACTCATACAAAACCTGGTAGCCGCTGGTGCGGTTTTCCATGAAATTTTGCACTGTGCAGCGTTCCACGTTTTGCACCCGGTCGCCGCCCGGACCTTCTACCCGGTCGCCAATGACAGCGCCGCCCACCATGCCGATAGCCGTGGCGGCAGCGCGTTCCGCGCCACGCCCGCCCACCGAGTTTCCAATGGCCGCTCCAGCAAGGGCTCCGAGAATGGCGCCGGCGCCACTATTGGGCTGCTGGTAACTGATTTGTTCGGTGCTGCACACACGGTGCGGCACCGCCACCTGCTGGATGATGGGCGTAGAGGAAATCACCCGGCCTAGGTCCTGGGCCCATGCGGCGCCTGCGGCGCAAAGCGCGATGGTGCTAACAAGGTAAGTCTTCATGCTTTTCTCCTAGTGGCTAGGCAGCCAGGTTGCACTGTAGGCGGAGGCAAAATTCCCGCGCATGGCAGCTTAACGGGCGCAGAGCGATTCTGGTTGACAGACTTTACCCACCCGTCACCTATCTCTTTTGGGGAATGGGCTTGCCAGGGCAAACGATAATCGCGCCGGGCACGGGCATGCCAATCCCTGGCGCTTGTGACCACCACCCACTACCAAAGTCCATTGAATTCCGACCCAACCGCCCCTACCGCCAAGGAGCACAAGGGCTCTTTGCCCCTGTTCTGGCGCATCGTGCTCGCCCTGGCAGGCCTGGCGATGGTGCCTACGCTTTGGCCCGGCTTGGATCTGTATGCCGCGGCCTGGTTCGCCGGACCGGGCAGCGAGCAGCACATCATTCAATGGTGGTGGGTGGAACTAATCAACCTCTATGTACCGAGTTTTTTTCGGGGCGTCGTCTTGGTGGCGCTGGTCGGCTGGCTAGTGGCCAGTCTGCGCCCTGCCTACCAGCATTGGCGCATGCCACTCGCTTTTGTGGTGCTTTCGGGCGCACTGGGGCCCGGTCTATTGGTCAATAGCGGCTTTAAAGAACACTGGCAACGCGCCCGCCCCTTTGAAGTGCAAAACTTTGGCGGTACCGCGCAATTTACCCGCGCTGGCCTGATCACCGACCAATGCAATAACAACTGCGCATTTGTAAGCGGCCATGTAGCCTGCGGGTTTTTCTTTGCCTCGCTGATGTTGTTATCGCCGCGCAAACGTCGGTGGTGGGCTGTGACGGGCCTGGGCGCCGCATCCTTGATTGGTTTTGCCCGGATGGCCGATATGGCGCATTGGCTGAGCGATGTGCTTTGGGCCGGTCCAATTACGCTGGTCTGCAGCTGGGCGATTTGGTTGGCGCTATCGCGCCTCTATATGCCAGTACCAAGTGCAATGGAGTCCCAAAGCCCGTAGGCGCGTGCCCGGCAAGGTCCAGAATGGGCGGGCGCGACCTAGGCGGACGGTGCAACCCTCGGTACGCTTGCCGCCAGCCCGTCGAGCACACCGGGATAGCGCAACACCAGTCGCAGCTCGCGCTTCATGCGCCGGTTGTCCATGCGCCGAGACTCTGCCAAAAAACTCATTTGCATAGGCGACAACACCGCAGCCAAAGGCCCACGTGCCATGCGAGCTGGTGGTGGCAAGCCATACAGCTTTGCAGCAGCGTCCATATAGTCACCCATCTTCATCGATGCATCGTCGTTCACGTTATAGACCCCGTGCGCGCGACCGCGCCACAAGGCCAAGACGCAGGCGCGCGCTAAGTCGTCGGCATGGATGTGGTTGGTGTATACATCTTCCTCGCGCCGTAGCACCGGCGTCCCTTTTTGCAATCGCGCCAGCGGCGTGCCACCGTCCCGGTCCGGCGCGTAAATGCCGGGAATGCGTAGCACGCGCGCCTGCGCGCCGGTGGCGCGCCCGAAATGGCGCACCTGGCTTTCCGCATCCGCACGCCGATGCGCTCGCTCGGTGTGGGGCTGCACAGCGCGCCCTTCGGACACCCATTGCCCCTGGCAATCGCCATAGACCCCGGTGGTAGAGCCATAGACCAGGGCCAAAGGCCCCAAGCGCAGGCGCAAGGCTTGCAGCAGATGCGCCGTGCGCACATCTCGGCTGCCGCAGGGAGCAGGCGGGGCCAGATGTAGCACGTGCTGACCCAAAGCCGCTAGGCGGCGCAGGCTGCTTGCATCGTCTAAATTGCCCACTAGGGGCGTGATGCCTGCCGCGCGCAAAGGTGCCACCCGCGCCGCTTGCGACGTAAGCGCCAACACGCGTACGCGGGGCGTGAGCTTGCGTGCGACGCGCAAACCCACGTCACCACATCCGACGATCAGTACGCGGCTGCGCCTAAAGCGCGCTGGCAATGCGCCTAAAGGGCTTTGGTTTGAAGGCAAAATCGGGGCTCACGCTCGTTGAAAACCCCAAGGATAACCATAACGATGAATGCCAGCGCCGCCTCTTTCGCCATCTCGGTTCAGCCCAGCGGCATACAGTTTGATGCCCAAGCCGATGAAAGCCTGCTTGCCGCCGGCATCCGCCAGGGCATTGGCCTGCCTTATGGCTGCAAAGATGGGGCTTGTGGATCCTGCAAATGCAAGCTGGTCGCGGGCCAGGTGCAGCAGAGCAATTTCCAGCGCAAGGCCTTGAGCGAAGACGAAGAAGCCCAGGGGTTTGTGCTCACATGCAGCGCCCGTGCCCTGAGTGATATCACGCTGGAATCGCGCCAGGTGACACCTGCCGGTGCATTGCCAGTGAAAAAAATGCCCACCCGCGTGAGCAGCCTGGTACGCAAGACCGAAGACGTGATGCTGATGCAATTGCAATTGCCTGCCAACGACACGTTTGTGTACCGTGCGGGACAGTATGTCGAATTCATTTTGCGCGACGGTGCGCGCCGTTCCTACTCCATGGCCAATGCGCCAGAGAAGGGGCCCGGCATAGAGTTGCACCTACGCCATATGCCCGGTGGCCGGTTTACCGACCTGGTGTTTGGCACGATGAAGGAAAAAGATATTCTGCGCATCGAGGGGCCTATGGGCTCATTTTTCCTGCGTGAAGACTCAGAAAAACCGATGGTATTTCTGGCCTCTGGCACCGGTTTTGCGCCGCTCAAGGCTTTGCTAGAGCACATGCAGCACTGCGGTATCACCCGCCCGGTCACGCTGTACTGGGGGGGGCGCCGCCCGAGCGACTTGTATATGGACGATTGGGTGCAAGCGCAGTGCGCCGCCATGCCGAATTTGCGCTACGTGCCGGTGGTCTCTGATGCCCTGCCCGAAGATGCCTGGCAAGGCCGTACCGGATTTGTCCACCGCGCGGTGCTGGAAGATTTTTCCGACTTGTCCGGCCACCAGGTCTATGCTTGCGGCGCCCCGATCGTGGTGGACTCTGCCAAGCGCGACTTTGGAGCGCTGGCAGGATTGCCCGCTGAGGAATTTTTTGCCGACGCCTTTACTTCGGAGGCGGATAAGCATTAGCCGGTGCATCGGAGCCGTCCGCTTTCACAGCGCGCGGTCGTTGGCTTAGCACCACCGCAAACACTACCAC
>CANKNK010000246.1 GCA_947483455.1 Comamonadaceae bacterium
AGGGTGACGGTGCCCGGTGGTGGCGCAGCCCCCGCCGCCGGGGCTGCCGGCGCGCCGCCCGCGCTGGTTTCCTCGGTGCCTTTTTTACTGCCGCTACTGGGCGATGTGGCGCCTTCCGATCCGTAGAGGTATTTCAGTGCCAGCGGGTCATTTTTCAGCTTGTTTTCAATGATCTGGTCAAACACGCCAGCGATCTTGACCGTATTGGCCGAGCCCAGCCATTGGGGCCGGTTGCTGCTCAGTAGCAGCACCTGGGAGATGGAGCACGCCGGACCATTGGCTTTGAGCCATTGCGCTGCCAAGTCGCCACGCTCCTGTGGGTCATGGGTGGTCAGCGCCATGGTGCGAAATTCGGCGATCGAGCAGGTGTAGGGGTTCACCACATTGGGCGCTACCGGCAGCGGGTTTTTTTTGGTAGTTTGCGCGGGTGCGCCACTGGCAAAAAAGAGGGACATCCCCAAGGCTACTAGCAGGTGGCCGCTACGCGCAAAAAAAACCTCAACTCTTGGCAGATCCGGCAGGCGCATGGGTTCCTTTGAAAAGGTGTCGGTTTACCTGGGGAAGTCTAACTGAATATCCCTAAATTTATGAATACGGCGATTCCTTTACATCCGGTGGATTACGCCAATTACACCCGGCTTGGGGTGGGTCCCAGTGAAATGGAAATTCGCCTGGCCCCCAGCGCGAACCAGACCCTCCCCGGGCCGCAAGCCACAAGCTGCTCCTGCAATCGGTACTATCATGGCTTGCCCCAAGGGCTAGCGCAATTCCTCTGATCAATGTAGGAGACAAACCCATGCAAAGACGCCAGATCCTCGCCACCAGTGTGGCCATCGCCGCTTTCCCTTCCCTGGTGTGGAGCCAGGCGTTGGAAAAGCCGCAACTCAGTATTGCGGTAGGCGGCAAAAACCTGTTTTACTACCTGCCGCTGACGATTGCGGAGCAACTGGGCTACTTCAAGGCCGAGGGTTTGGATGTCACGATTGTGGATTTTTCGGGTGGTGCACGGGCTTTGCAGGCGGTGGTGGGCGGCAGCGCGGACGTCGTGTCCGGCGCGTTCGAGCACACCGTCAATATGCATTACAAAGGCCAGCCTATGCGTGCATTTGTAGTGCAGGGCGCGGCGCCACAAATTACCTTGGGTTACAACCCCAAGACCATGCCGAATTACAAATCGGTGGCCGACCTCAAGGGGAAAAAAATTGGCGTCACCGCGCCGGGTAGCTCGACCAATGTGGTGGTCAATTTTGTGCTGGCCAAAGCCGGGCTCAAACCTAGCGACGTGAGTATTGTGGGCGTGGGCGCAGGCAATGGCGCGGTGGCTGCAATGCGCGCCGGCCAGGTCGATGCCATGAGCAATCTGGACCCCGTATCGACTTTGCTCACCCGCTCGGGCGATATGAAAATCATTACCGACACCCGCAATGTGGCTGAAGCCGAAAAGATTTTTGGCGGCCCTATGCCCGGTGCCTGCTTGTACTGCCCGCAAGCGTTTATCGATAAGTACCCCAACACCACCCAAGCGCTGGCCAACGCCATCGTGCGGGCGGACAAATGGATACAACAGGCAGGCCCCAGCGACATCATCAAAGTGGTTCCGGAAAGTTATTTCCTGGGTGACCGCGCGGTGTATTTGGAGGCTTTTTTATCGGCCCAGAAAGCTTTGTCGCCTGACGGCGTCTTCCCCGCCAAAGCCCCTGATACGGCCTTTCGCGCTTTGGCCAGTGTGGATGAAAAACTAGCCGCTACGAAGTTGGACTTGAGCCTGGTCTATACCAACGACTTTGTACGCAAAGCCAACGCCAAATACCCCAAAGGGTGAGGCCTGTGGCTGCTGCCATCGAACTGCGCTCGGTCGCCTGCACCTTCGTCAGCAAAGACGCCCCGGGCCAACGCTACACCGCGGTGCAAGACGTGTCGCTCACCGTGGGCGACGGCGAATTTGTGAGCGTGGTGGGCCCCACGGGCTGTGGCAAAAGCACCTTGCTCAACGTCGCTGCCGGCTTGCTGCAACCCAGCCAGGGCGAGGTGCGTGTGTTTGGCGATGTGCTGCAAGGCTTGAACCGTCGGGCCGGCTATATGTTCCAGTCGGACAGCCTGATGCCCTGGCGCAGCGCCCGCGATAACGTGCAGGCGGGTTTGCAGTTTCGGGGTGTGCCCTTGGCACAAGCGCAATCTCAGGCCGACGACTGGCTGCGCCGCGTAGGCCTGGGCGGTTTTGGCGACCGCTATCCCCACCAGTTAAGCGGCGGCATGCGCAAGCGCGCCAGCCTGGCGCAAACCCTGGTGATGGATCCTGACATCATCTTGATGGACGAGCCTTTTTCGGCCTTGGATATCCAGACCCGCCAGTTGATGGAAAACGAAGTGTTGGCCCTGTGGCAATCGCGCAAAAAAGCGGTGCTGTTTATTACCCATGACTTGGACGAGGCGATTGCCATGAGCGACCGGGTCGTCATCTTGAGCGCCGGTCCCGCCTCGCACCCGATTGGTGAATTTGTCATTGATCTCCCGCGCCCGCGCGATGTAGCCGAGGTCAAGATGACGCCTGAGTTTGCGCGCCTGCACAAGGCCATTTGGGCGGTGCTGCGCGATGAAGTGCTCAAGGGTTACCAGCAGCAATTGCAAGCGGCTTGAAAACCATGTCTACGACTGAAAACCAAGTGTCTGGCAAACCACAGCGGCGCGTCCCGTTGTTACTGTGGCAATTGCTCTTGCTGCTGGTGCTGCTGCTGTTTTGGTATGTGATGACGCAGCCCGGCCTGATACCACCCATGATGTTTGACAACGACCGGCAGGCGGCTTTCTTTTTTGGTCAACCCCACATGGTGGCGCAGCGCATCTGGGCCTGGTTTGTGACCGATGCCGATATCTATCGCCATTTGCGAGTTACCTTGAGCGAAACGATTTTGGCTTTTGGCATTGGCGCCGCTAGCGGCTTGGCTGGTGGTTTATGGCTGGCGCTTTCACCGCGCATGTCGCAAGTGCTGGAGCCCTATATCAAAGCCTTTAACGCCATGCCCCGCATCATCCTGGCACCCATCTTTGGCGTCTGGTTTGGCTTGGGCATGGGCTCCAAAGTAGCGCTAGGCGTCACCTTGGTGTTTTTCGTGGTGTTTTTTAATGTCTATCAGGGCGTCAAAGAAGTGAGCCCGGTAGTCCTGGCCAATGCCCGCATGCTGGGCGCCAGTGGAAGGCAGTTGTTGCGCTATGTTTATTTGCCCAGCGCAACCAGCTGGGTGTTTAGTTCCTTGCATACCTCGGTAGGCCTGGCCTTTGTGGGCGCGGTAGTGGGCGAATACCTGGGCTCCAGCCAGGGCGTGGGCTATTTGATTTTGCAGGCCGAGGGCAGCTTTGACATCAACACGGTCATGGCCGGTATTGTGGTGCTGACGATGTTTGCACTGGTGCTCGACAGCCTGGTCGGCCGCATTGAGAAGCGGCTGATGAAATGGCAGCCTAAATCGGGCGAGACGGAGAAGTTGTAATTCAACCGGAAAAATTACTTACTAACTTAGCTCAAACCTCGATGTCTTGGGTGGTAGCCGCCACATTCAGTATTTAGCAGCGATCGCGTGTCAGCGTCTGCTGGATTTGGGCGCCGACGCGCGGAAGTCAGTCCGGATGTGCGAATTCAATACTCCTGCGCAAAAATTTCCATAACGTAAATTTTGATTAAAAAATGATACATAATTAACCTTTATAATTTGATTTATAAATTAACATTTGTTATGTTTCCGACTTTCTGCTTTGTTCCGCCGACCCATTGCACTGCTGCGCATTACGCAAACTGAGACTGCTTTCCCATCTGCTTCTTGCGGTCAGCGTAGGGTAGGCGATTTGGGTTTGACGGCGGGCATGCTGGCGGGCAGTTATTTG
>CANKNK010000247.1 GCA_947483455.1 Comamonadaceae bacterium
AAACGCTTGCGCCAATTCGCAGCCCACCGGCCCGCCACCGATGATGGCGATACGCCGGGGCAGCGCGGCCGATTGCTCCAAAGCCTCCCACAAGGTATCGCTAGTCACATAGCCGCTGTGCTCTAGTCCCGCAATGTCGGGCACACGCGGCTGCGATCCGGTGGCCACAATGATGCTGCGTGCGCTGATGCGTTCCGGCGCCTGACCACTGCGGCGCAGCTCCACGGTCCAGGGATCGACGATGGTGGCATAGGCCTGCACGACATCCACCCCAAACGCACGGTAGCGCTCGGGGCTGTCGTGCGGTGCAATGGCGGCGATGATGCTGCGCACACGCTGCATCACCCATGCAAAGTCCACCTGCACCGGCCCGGTCTGCACGCCAAAACCCTGGGCTTGTCGCGCCTGGTGTGCAACGCGCGCACTTTGAATCAAGGCTTTGCTGGGGACGCAACCGCGGTTCAGGCAATCGCCGCCCATCTCGCCCGCTTCCACCAGCGCCACCCGCGCCTGGGCATGCGCGGCCACATACGCAGACACCAAACCACCGGCACCGGCACCGATGACGATCAGGTTGTAATCAAAGCGCGCCGGACGCTTCCAGCGTGCGCCCAGCGTGCGCCGTCGTAGCCAGCCCAGTGAGCGCCGTGCTAACCAGGGCGCGCAGGCCAAGGCCAAGGCCGACGCCAACAAGGCACTCGCCACTTGTGGCTGTAGCACCTCGGAGACCGATTGCAACTGGCCCAGTTGGCTTCCCGCATGCAAGTAAATCATGGTGGTTGGCAACATGCCCAATTGGCTGAACACATAAAAACGCCAGGCTGGCATGCGCGTCAAGCCCATCAATACATTGATCACCCCAAAGGGCACCATCGGAATCAGGCGCAAACTGAGCAAATAAAATACGCCTTCATGCTCCAAGCTTCGCGTCATGCTGCGCAAACGCCGCGTCATACCCGGACCCAGGTAGGTGGGCAGGCTATCCGCCAGCACATGGCGCACCACGAGCAAGGTGAGCGTGGCGCCCAGCGTAGAGGCAAAAGACACCAGGAACAAGCCCCAGGCAAAACCCAGCACCGCACCGCCAGCCAAAGTTAACACCACAATGCCAGGCACCGCTGCGCTGGCCAGCAAGACATACAGCATAAAAAATGCGGCGCGCACCGTCCAAGGCGCTTGCGCGTACCAGGCTAGCAAGTCCTGGTACTGTGCTTGCAGGCGCGCCAGGCTAAACCAATCCGCGCCCTGCAATACACCGACCAGCGCCAGCACCACCAAGGCCAACAGGCCGACACGCCACAGCATGCGTGCGCTAAACACGATCGTCCCGTTCTGAGCCTACAGGCGACTTGCCTTGATGGTGGGCGTGCGGCAAGTCCGTAGGCGCATCGGCCAGCAAACGCATACCTGCCGCAATACGGCCCAGCCAGGTGATCGCGCACAAGGCGGCAAACCCATAGGCCATTGGCGCAAAATAGCTAGGCCACATACACATGGCGCACAAGACGGCCAGGGTCTCGGTCGCTTCGGTCAAACCACCCAAAAAGTAAAAAGATTTTTCCGGGTACTGCGGGTTGTGCAGCCCGCGCTGCGCCGCCAAGGTGGCAAAAGCCAGAAAGCTGCTACCGGTACCCACGAAAGCAGTGAGCAAGACCGCTGCGGCCAATGCATTGCGCGCCGGGTCGGCAAGCGCAAAGGCCAGCACCATCAGGGCGTAAAAAACAAAGTCCAAGGCAATATCTAAAAAGCCACCGACCGCCGTGCTGCTTTCGCTCGCACGCGCCAGCGCGCCATCAAGGGCATCGCACAACCGCGAGCACAACAGCAGCGCCAAACCGGCCATCCAGGCCTGCGATGCCACGCACGCCGCAGCGAGCACACCCAAGACAAATCCAGCCCACGTGATGCTATTGGCAGAAACACCTAGGTGCAGCAGCGGACGCGCAAGTGCCTGCACAGCCGGGCGTATCAAGCGGGTAGTCAAGCGGTCCAACATAGCCGCATTGTCGGTGCTAGCCATGACAGCATGCACAGGCTCAGGGCGCGGCAAGGTAAGTGACGCGCTGCGCATCGGCAATGTCTGCCGGGTCGTGCGTTACCACCAAGGCGGTGATACCGCGCCGGGCCACGGCCGCAAATACCAGCGCACGCATACGCTGGCGCAGCGCGACATCGAGCTTGGCAAAAGGCTCATCGAGCATCAAGGCCTGCGGCTGGGACAACAAGGCGCGCGCCAAGGCGGCACGCGCACGCTGACCACCCGATAACGTGGCTGGATCGGCCTGGGCGAAAGCACCCAATTCCATTTCGTCCAAGGCTTGCGCCACTTGCGCAGCGCGCGCCGCCTGCGGCCCGGCGGCAACCGCAAACAAAAGGTTTTCATGCACCGTCATATGCGCAAACAACAAATCGTCTTGGTACAGCAAAGCAATGCGCCGTGCACGGGTAGGCAAGGCGTCCACGCGCCGCCCCATCACATGCACCGAGCCCTGAAATTGCATGGCAGGCGCCAGCGTGCCGCAGACGGCCGCCAGTAAGCTCGATTTGCCCGACCCGCTGGAGCCCATGAGGGTGTGTACCGTGCCGGCAGGCAGCGCAATCTCCAGCTCTTGCACCAGAATGCCCGCAGGGCTGCGCAAGCTGTGTACTTGCAGCTGCAAGGCCAGGGGAAGGTCAAAGGAAGAGGACATACGCCAGTGCATCCTAAGGCAGCCCGCGCGCGGCGATGGGCGGCGTAAAACGCCGCTTGCGGCCCAGCCAGAGCGCCAGCCCAAACAAGCCTGCAGGCAACAGCCATTGCCATAGGGCAAACGCGGCCACCAGCGAGCGCTGCCCACCCGAGGACAAGGCCACTGCTTCGGTGGTCACCGTGGCAAAGCGCCCGCCGCCGACAAACAAGGTAGGCAAAAACTGCGCGACGCTAACGGCAAAACCCACCGCAAAAGCCGCTGCCAAGGCCGCGCGCAGCAGTGGCCATTGCACCTGCCACAAATAGGCCCCATGCGAGCGCCCTAGGCTCGCGGACAAATGCGCGCCGCGCGGATCCAGCGCGGCATAAGGGCCTTGCAAACTGAGCAACACATACGGCCAGACACTGACACTGTGCGCCAGCCACAAGCCCCATCCGGTGCCGTCCCATCCCAAGGCGATGCACGCACGCTGCAAGCCCAGCGCCCATAGCAATGTCGGCAAGGCCAGCGGCAAGTAAGACGCAGCAAACACAAGGCCGCGCCAGCGCGCAGGCAGGCATTCCAGGCAGGCCAGCGCCAGCAGCAAGGCGGTGCCTGCACTGGCCAGGGCCAGCCACAAGGTCGTGCCCAGCACCTGGGCGCTGCCCAGCACTTGCTGCCAGGCCTGCAGCGTCCAAGACTGCGGCCACAGCGCAGGAAAAACCCAAACCCCCACCACGCTGCTCCACAGGAGTGCGGCACCCACGACACCATAGACAAGGGGCAGGGCACGCATACAGCCTCTGCCGATGCCTGCCCTGACGTCACCCTGGCGTACCAACCATGCACTGGCGCGCTGCCCCATGCGTTGCCACGCTTGCTCTATGCCGCTTGCTTGGTCGAAGGCATCGATGACAGGCTGCGGCCCACGCGTCCAGCGCGCCGAGGACCAGCAGCGCAAGTCGATGCGGTACAGCGCCCATGCCAGGCCGGCCACCAGCACCGTACACAGTAAGAGGCAGCACACGGCAGCCAGTCCTTGGGCGTAGATGCGGGGGTCGGCATCCTGCAGCCACTGCCAAGCCAGTACGGCCAGCGTGGGCGGCGCGGCGGGCCCGATGATCCAGGCGACGTCCACCACCGACAGGCTGTAGGCCCAAACCGCCAGCAGCGGCCCGGCCATGCGCGGCAGCAACTGCGGCCAGACC
>CANKNK010000248.1 GCA_947483455.1 Comamonadaceae bacterium
GTGCATCCAAGAATAGGATCGGTCTGGATCGCGCGCTTTTAAGGCATTGAGAATTTGCTCATGGGCTTGCACATTGCGCAGTGCCGACTGCGGCAGGGCTTTTTGCAACAAGGTCAAGGCCGGGCGATACAAAAGACTGAAGGGCTCACGCGCCAACATCAGGGAACGATTGCGCGAGGCGCGGGCCACTAAGGCGTGAAACTCGACATCCAAACCCGAGTGAATCTGTGCTGCCATGGCCAGGTCCGCAGTTTCAAGGGTGGCACGGCAGGCGGCCAAATTAGCCTCCAACTGCGCAAAGTCGGCGTCGTCTATACGCTCAGCCGCAAGGCGTGCCGCGGCAGGTTCGACAACACTCGCCACCTCCCAAAGTTCTTGGAAGGTCACCTGATTCATGATGAGCGAGCGCGCGGCGCGCGGTGCCAGATCGAACAAGCCCGGCAAGGCCACAAACATTTTTTTTCCGCCCCGGCGCTCTACCAAGCCCTCCTGCTCTAACTGCCGGATGGCCTCGCGGATGGTCGACCGATTGACGCCAAACTGTGCTGCGAGGTCGAGTTCGGTGGGTAATGCGGTTCCGGTCTTTAAGCGCCCCGATAGGATGTGCTGCTCCATCACCCCGGATACGGCTTTGTAAGCCGGGTCGCGACGCAAGGTCTTGAAGATCGGGGCAGCGTAGCTGTCTGGTGGATCGAGGTTTTGCTTGGCCATGTAGGGATGCGCTTGAGGACCTTTTTACGGTCATACAGTCGGACTGTCCGACAATCTCTAGCGCCATCGTACTGGCGTCCTGCGCATTTAATATCGGTAGTTACCCTAGGCGAAGGCGGGGGATTTGCTCCTCGCGGCAGCAGGTGGAAGGCGCGTGCCGTTAATGCCCTGGCGCCTTTTTTTCACCCAGTCGGGACTCGGTGCCCGAGACCAATCGAGCCAGATTTGCACCATGGCGCCAGACCAGCAGGCCGCTCATGATGGCCAATGCCAGCGCAATACCGTTGTCCGCGCGCCATGCCATGCCGTCGCCAAACAGGTAATACACCGGCGCAAAAACGGCAGCTACCACCGAGGCCAGCGACACATAGCGGGAAAAGTACGCGATGATGAGCCAACTGGTCCCGACGGCCAGTGCCAGCCACGGGTTCGTGGCTAGCACCACCCCCGCGGCAGTGGCCACGCCTTTTCCGCCCTGAAAGCGGAAAAACACCGGGAACAAATGCCCCACAAATGCGGCTAAGCCCACCAGTGCGACGGCGCTTGCCTCCAAGCCGTAGGGCGCGCCAAATTGCTGAACCGCAACCACTGGCAACCAGCCTTTGGCGGCATCCAGCAGCAAGGTCACCACCGCTGCAACTTTGCTGCCCGAGCGCAGCACATTGGTGGCGCCGGGGTTTTTGCTGCCATAGCTACGCGGATCACTCAGTCCCATCAGGCGACTGACGATGACGGCAAACGACAGGGAGCCAAGCAGGTAGGCCGCTGCCACCACGATCAAAGTGTTGCCCAACAGGGCCCAGGGGCTTAGTGATTCCAAGTGCTTTCTCCTTGATGTGCAGCGCCGCAAGAAAGCCGACGCTTTAATCTTCCAGCGCGCACTGTACCGCTTCAGCACCGAGCAGGCGAACGCACACTTGCGGATCCAGCCCCACCAGGTAACCGCGCCGCCCGCCATTGATCAAAATTTTGGGCAAGCCCAAAATACTGTCCTCGATATACACCGGCATCGCCTTACGCGTGGCAAAGGGCGAGGTGCCGCCCACCAAATAGCCGCTGTGGCGGTTGGCAGTCTCTGGCGCGCAGGGCTCCACGGATTTGGCGCCGATTTGGCGCGCCAGGTTTTTGGTCGATACCTTGCGGTTGCCGTGCATGAGCACAATCAGCGGTTTGGCGTCCTGGTCTTGCATGATCAAGGTTTTGACGACATGAAAAGGGTCCCAACCCAGCACTTGCGCGCTGTGCTGCGCACCGCCATGTTCTAGGTAGTCGTAGGGATGTTCGCTGAATGCGACCCGCGCGTTTTTTAGAAACTGGGTGGCCGGCGTTTCACTGACCCGCTCTTTTTTTGCCACAGCAATAGACTCTTGCCAGCTAACTACTTATTGCGCCGGATCGCGCAACTCATAGCGGATGGCGTCAATCGCCTTGAGCAAGTCGGGCGAAAGCACGGTGTCAAAGGCGTCGATATTTTCGTCTAACTGCGCTTGCGTGGTCACGCCGATAATGGTGCTAGCTACCTGCCATTTGCTATGGCAAAAGGCCAGCGCCATTTCGGCCGGGCGCATGCCGTGTTCGCGCGCTAAAGCGTTGTAACGTCGGGCGGCATGGAGTGCCTCAGGCCGGCCCCAGCGCTGCTTGCGCACCGATTCAAACAAGGTGATACGACCGTCCTTAGGCGCATCCGGACCGGTAATGCCCGAGGCATCGTATTTGCCGCTGAGCAGGCCAAATGCCAAGGGTGAATAAGCTAGCAAACTCACCTGCAAATGGTGCATGACTTCGTCCATCCCGTTCTCCTGCATGCGGTTGAGCAGGTGGTAGGCGTTTTGCACCGTGGCTATACGCGGCAGGCCATGTTGCTCCGCCAAGCGCACGAACTCAAACACCCCATACGGGGTTTCATTGGACAGGCCGATGGCGCGTACTTTGCCGCTCTTTACCAGTTGACCCAGCGCCTCCAACTGGGCGTGCATGGAGGTGACTTCGCGGTCTTTACGGGGGTCGAAATACATTTGCCCGAACAAGGGCACATTGCGTGTGGGCCAGTGCAGTTGGTAGAGATCTATCACGTCGGTTTGCAAGCGGCGCAAACTAGCTTCGCAGGCCTCAATGATGTCTTTGGCGCTCACATCCATGGCGCCACCGCGTACCCAGGGCATGCCGCGCGAGGGGCCGGCCACCTTGGTGGCCAAAGTCAGTTGCTGGCGCAGGCCTGGATTTTTGGCAATCCAATTACCCAGAAATGTTTCGGTCACCTGAAAAGTTTCTGGCCGTGGTGGCACCGCATACATTTCTGCCGTGTCCCAAAACGTCACGCCCCGCGCGACGGCGTGGCTGAGCAGACGGTGGGTGTTCGGTTCATCGACCTGTTCACCAAAGGTCATGGTGCCTAGGCAAATGGGCGATACATAGAGCTCGCTGCGACCCAGTTGGATTGTTTTCATGGCATTGAGTTTAACGAGGCTTCAAGCGCCACCGGAGGCCTTCGCGGCACGCGCTTCTTCCTGCAAGCGCAGCACACGCCGCTGTACTTTGCCGGTGGTCGTCATGGGTAGAGCCTCGACAAATTCGATTTCTTTGGGGTATTCGTAAGGCGCCAGGAGGCCACGCACATGGGCTTGCAGCTGGCGCGTCAAATCGGCTTCAAAAGGTTTGCGCTTCTTCGCCTGCGCGGCGTGGGCCATCAGGTATTCCGGCGCAATCACCACATAGGCTTTGACCAGCGCGCCCCGGTCCGCGTCCGGCTTGGGCACGACGGCGGCATTGGCCACGGCAGCATGTTTGACCAGGCAGTTTTCAATCTCTCCCGGCCCGATGCGGTAGCCAGCGGACTTAAATACATCGTCGCTGCGCCCCTGGTACCACAAATAGCCTTGCGCATCGCGCACTGCCAGGTCGCCGGTGCGGCACCAGTCGCCGGTGTATTTGTCTTGCGTGGCCTGCGGATTTTTCCAGTACCCCAAAAAGAAAATCGGATCCGGCGTGCCATGCACATCCAAGCGGTGCAGCGCCACATCGCCGGGTTCGCCCACCGGGCATTCGCGGCCCGCCTCGTCAATCACCGCCACCCGGTGCCCCGGATAGCCCATGCCCATGCTGCCCGGCTTGGGCGGCCACAGGCGCGCGCAATTGCCGACGATGTAATTGATTTCCGTCTGCCCGA
>CANKNK010000249.1 GCA_947483455.1 Comamonadaceae bacterium
CCGCGCGCGGACGCTTGAGGTTTTCTTTGCGTACCTGGTCCACCAGGTCTTCGCGGATAGCATCATCGCCGGTAGAGAATTCTTGCCACCAATCGGCCAACACTTCGTCCACCTCGCCGATGTCGGCACGCAGGCGCATGAAATCAAAAGCGGCGCGAAAGCGCTCCTGCTGCACCAGGCCGAAAGGCGCGCTGCCCACACGCTTTTCAAAGCGCGGCTGCATCATCCAGATTTCGCGCATATCGGCGGCCAACTTGCCGCGCCCGGAAACGTCGCCAATGCGGGCGTTAAACACATCGTCTATCGCATCTTGCAAAGCCGGATGCGGATGTTGCCCCTGCGCCTGACGCGCCGCCCACCCATCGCGCACATCGGCCCAGAGCACGCACGCCAGCAAAAAGCTGGGCGCTACCGGTTTTCCCTCGCCCACACGCCGGTCGGTGTCCTGCAAAGCGGTGGTGACAAAAGCGTGGTCGGCACGCTCCACTACCAGATCGAGCAAAGGATAAATGCCGCGCTCCAGCCCCAATTTTCGCAATTGGGCAATCGATGCCAAGGCGTGTCCGGTTTGCAAGAGCTTGAGCATTTCGTCAAACAGACGGCTTTGCGGCACATCGGCCAGCAGCGGCAGGCATTTGCGCAAAGGGGCGGCGGTTTTGCTGTCCACTTTGAAACCCAGTGGCGCCAGCTTGGCCGCAAAGCGCACTGCGCGGATGATGCGCACCGGGTCTTCGCGGTAGCGCACACCAGCGTCCCCTATCATTTTGAGGGTTTTGTTTTTGGCGTCTTTGATACCGCCGTGGTAATCAACCAGGACTTGCGTTTGCGGGTCGTAGTACATGGCGTTGATGGTGAAGTCACGCCGCACCGCGTCTTCTTCCTGAGGGCCCCAGACGTTGTCGCGCAACACCCGGCCCGTAGAGTCCACCGCATGCTTCATACCGGCCAACTCGCTTTTGCTGGTTTTTTCATTGCCGGCCACTTGCTCGGCGGCGGCGTTGTCGAGGTAAGCGCGGAAGGTGGAGACCTCGATCACTTCATGCTCACGGCCCCGGCCATAGACTACATGCACGATACGAAAACGCCGTCCAATGATGAAGGCACGGCGGAACAAGGACTTGACCTGTTCGGGCGTGGCGTCGGTAGCCACATCAAAGTCTTTGGGGCGCAAACCGAGCAAGAGGTCGCGCACCGCGCCGCCCACGATATAGGCCACAAACCCAGCATCTTGCAAAGTGCGTACCACATTGGCGGCACGATCATCGACCAGCGTAGGGTCGATGCCATGGGTTTTCACCGGCACGTCCACGCGCTTACCCAAAGAAGGTTTGCCACTGGTTTGGCTACTGCCGGTGGCCTTAGCCAGCAAGTTGGTAATAAATTTTTTAATCATAAAAACAGGGTTACGCCGGGCCAGCGGGTTTGGGCATGCGGCGCGCCGCCATTAGGCGAAGAGTTCGAGTATGCGCCATCCGCGCGCCTGGGCAATGGCGCGCAGTGGTTCGTCCGGGTTGGTAGCTACCGGCACATTGGCTTTTTCCAAGAGCGGCAGGTCGTTGATGGAGTCCGAGTAAAAAGTGCTGTGCACGTCCTGCCAGCCCCAATGGCGGGCTGCCAGCCAAGCCTCCACCCGCGTCACCTTGCCTTCCCGAAAACTGGGTACGCCACGCACCTCGCCGGTAAACCAGCCGCTGCCGCCGGGGGTGGTGTCGCGTTGCAAATCGACAGCCATCAACTCATCAGCTCCCAGGGCCGTGGCAATCGGACGGGTGATGAATTCGTTGGTAGCCGTCACCACGATCACGGTAGCACCCTCCTGCTTGTGCTGACGCACTAGCTCGAAAGCCTGCGGCAAAAGGCCGGGTTTGACGACTTCTTCCATATAGCGCGCATGGGCTTGGAGTGCGGCCTCCTCGCCGCGCTGCACAAAGGCAGCACTGGCAAAGCGGGCGTATTCAAAAATATCTAAGGTGCCGGCCTTGTACTGGGCATAAAAAGCATCATTGCGCCGCGTGAACTCCACCGGATCGGTCCAACCCAGGCGCACGGTGAATTGGCCCCAGCTGTGGTCGGAATCAAAAGGGATCAGCGTGTGGTCCAGGTCAAACAGGGCCAGCTTGGGCAAACTCATGTGTTCTCCAGCATCGAGCGGATCAGGGGAATCGTGATGGCGCGCTGGGTTTGCAGTGCATAGCGGTCCAGTTCATCGAGCAGGGCCAGCAGGCTGCCCAAGTCGCGACTAAAACGGCGCAAGGTGTAGTCCATCACTTCATCGCTCAAGAACAGGCCCCGCGCATCTGCCGCCTGGCGCAATACGGCGCGGCTTTGCGCTTCGCCCAAGGGCTGCAAGACAAATATATGGCCCCAGCCCAGGCGGGTGCGCAGGTCTTCACGCAAAAGCAGATCCGCCGGCGCGCTGCTACCCGCAGCCAGCACCGGGCGCTGCAGGCTGTGCGCTTGCACAAACCACTGAAAGGCCGTGTGCTGTTGCTCGTTGGAATACAGGTGCACATCGTCCATCAGCACCATGGCCCAGGACTCATCAAAGTCAGGTGGGGCAAGCCCGGACGCATCCAGGCAGCCGGCTCTGGCACCGCGCGCGCGCAGACCTTCTTCCACTGCGCGCAGCAAATGCGTCTTGCCCGTGCCCTCGGGGCCCCACAGATAAGTAGGGACCGCCAGGGCGTCCGGTACTTGCTGGCCCTGTACCAGTCGCTGCAAATGTGCATGGACGGCACTATTGGGGCCGGGGAAAAAATTATCCAGCTTCGCCTGGCCAGGCATGGCAATGTCAAGCGCGATTTGTCGCATGACCATGCTTTAGCGCTGGTACAGGCCGCTGGCCATATAGCTGCTGCGCAAACGGCGTATGGCTACCAGCAACACGGCACTTGCTGGCAGCGCCACCAGAATGCCGACAAAGCCGAAGACCTGGCCAAAGGCCATGAGCGCAAAGATGACGGCCAGCGGGTGCAGGCCGATGCGCTCGCCCACCAGGCGCGGAGTCAGGAAAAAGCTCTCGAGTACCTGGCCCAGGCCAAACACCACAGCCACCATGGTCAGGGCATACGTGGGGCCAGAAGTGGCCGAGAACTCCAATAAGCCGGCCAGCAGCGCAAGCACCATGCCCAGGCCAAAGCCCAGATAAGGCACGAACACCGCCAGACCCGTGAACGTGCCTATGGGCAGCGCCAGGTCCAGGCCGAACAAAGCCATGGCCAGGCTGTAATACACCGCCAGTACCCCCATGACCACCAATTGCCCCCTCAGGTATTCGCCCAGCACCTGGTCGGCATCGACCAAAAAGCTTTGGGTGCGTTCGCGGTAGCGCGGCGGTATCAGGGTGCGCAGCCCGGTCATGAAGCGTTCCCAGTCCATGAGCAGATAAAACAAGACCACGGGAATCAGCACCAAATTGCCGGCGACGGCCAAGGCGGCGCTGCCACCGAGTTTGAGCGAGGACAACACCGAACCCATAGCGTCTTCCACATTGGCGCTCAGGTAGGTCATGACAAAGGCCTTGATGCCTGCCGGCTCCAAGCTAAAGTGCAGCCCCAGTTTACGCAGCGTGGGCTGCACCGCGGCGTTGAGCTGCTCCAGAAAGCTGGGCAACTGCTCACGCATGAGCGGCAATTCCTTGAGCAAAATCGGCACCAACAGCAGGACCAAGCCCACCAGCAGCATCAACACCAGCAATTCCACCAATACCACCGCCAACACGCGCGGCAATGCGCCACGCATGCGGGCATCAAGCCAGTCCACCAAAGGGGTCAGCGCATAAGCGAGTACGGCGGCGAAGACAAAAGGGGCCAGCACCGGCGCCAGCAGCCACAAGGTCAGCACGCACAAGGCAACAATGGCAGCCCAGGC
>CANKNK010000250.1 GCA_947483455.1 Comamonadaceae bacterium
AGCACCCACGCTTGAACGCCGGACAGCGCTTGCACCCGCTCCATGTACGCGCTAATGAGGGACGGCACCGGCAAGGCATAGCTGTGCAGGCGCATCACCACCGGGGCAAAGTAAGCGTCTGCCAAGGTAAATGCACCGAACAACATCGGGCCGCCATGGGTTTGCAGCAATTGCGTCCACATGTCTACGATGCGCTGGACATCGGCACGCACACCAGGGTGGTCACGCCAAATCAGCGCGCCGCGATTGGGCAAGAGGGCTTCAATATTCATAGGGCAATGGCTGCGCAAAGCGCTAAAGCCACTGTGCATTTCAGCGCAAATGCTGCGCGCGCGGGCGCGCGTGGCTTTGTCGGCGGGCCAAAGGTGTTTTTCGGGAAAGCTTTCGGCCAGGTATTCGCCAATCGCCAGCGTGTCCCAGATGCTCAAATCGCCATCCTGCAACACCGGTACTTTGCCGGCCGGGTTCAGGCCTGTCATGCGCTGCTTGAATTGCGACTGTGCGCTAAAGCTGTCAAAGCGGACATAGACCTCTTCAAAGGCAATGTCTGCCTGCGTCATTGCCACCCAGGGCCGCATCGACCAGGAGGAATAGTTTTTATTTCCGACGTACAACTTCAGCATGGTTTTTTCCTCCTGTGTGTTTTTGATTTAGGGCAGATCCAGCCCGGTTTCTTGCGCAGTGGCGTCCAGCGGCCCCACGCTGCCTAAGCGCGCCTTGAGGGACTGCGGCTGGCCGCTGATCATGGCAGCATATAAGGTGGTGTTAGACAGCACTTTTTTCACGTAATCACGGGTTTCGTTGAATGGGATGTTCTCCGCCCAAATGGCCGCCTCCAGCACCGGCGCACCGCTAGCGCCGCGCCATGTCCGCGCCCGGCTCGGGCCGGCGTTGTAGGCCGCAGCTGCCAGCGGCATAGAGCCGTCAAAACTATCGAGCACCAGTTTGAGGTAAGCCGTACCGATGGCGATATTGGTGTCCCGGTCCGCCAATTTGGCCGGCGCGAAATCGTTCATGCCGATTTTTTTGGCAGTCCATTTGGCCGTCGCGGGCATGACTTGCATCAGCCCCGAAGCGCCCACGCCGGAGCGGGCATCCATCACAAAACGGCTCTCCTGGCGGATCAAGCCATACACATAGGCCGGCTCTAAGCCAATGCTTTGGGTACGGGCCAGCACGGCGGCCTTGAAGGGCATGGGAAAGCGCTGCTCCATATCTACCAGGGCTTTGCTGCGTTCGCTGGTGTTGATGCAGCGGTCCCAGACTTCGGCGTGGCAGGCTAGTTCGGCAGCAGCCAGCAGGCTGCGGTCGTCCATGCCGCCTTTGGTGTGCAGGCTGATGCTGTAATTCCACTCGCGCACGCCTTCACTGCGCAGGCCCAGGGCGATGGCGTACAAAGCGCGTTGCAAGCCCGGGTTTTTGCGGGCTACTTCTTTTTCTTCCCAAGTGGGTGGCAATGGCTTGGGTGGCAAGGTACTGCGCTGGCCCAGCGCTTCGAGTGCCAGTTGTTCATAAAAACCGCGTATGCCGGCGATGCTTTGTAAAGCCGCCAAGGCCTGGGCACGGGCTGCTTCGGTGGGTTTTTGGGCTAACACCGCACGCGCCTGCCAGTACACCCACGTGGGCTCTGTGCGCATCGCAGGCGGCAACGCAGCAAACGCTGCCTCCACCTGCGCCCATTGGCCTGCGCGCAGTGCTGCGCGCAGCGCCCACAGCACATGGTCTTCATGCATTTGGTCTAGGCGGCCTTTTTGGTAGTACGACAAAGCACTGTCCTGGCCTTTTTGTGCCGCGCGCTTACCGATGACGCCCCATATCCAGCTGCGCTCCTCCGCGGTCAATTGCGCACGCCAGCGCAGCTTGTCCACTTCCACCGCCGCGTCCTGAGGCTCCAGATAGGCCAGGCGAATCAGCGCCAGCGACACAAACTCGCGGGTCTGCGGACGCAAGGCAGTGAGTTTGTCGTTGAGGTATTTGGCGGGACTTTGGTAAATCGCTGCCACGGTCTTGACCCATTTGCTGTCTAACGCGGCCACCGCCTGCGTGGTGACTTTGAGGCGGTCGTTCTCCATGCCCAGGCGTGCCCTCAGCCAAGCGGCTTGGGCGGGCATATGGCGCGCCTTGATGAGTTCTTGGGCTGCATCGGCACAGGCTTCGTCGGGCTCGCGCTGGGCCAGCCAAAGCTCCTGCAGTTGTTTGGCCACGTCGGTGCCGCTGGTGAGGTAGTCGCTCCACAAGGCATAGCATTGGATAGACCGGTCATCGGCCATGCGGTACAGGTGCAGTTGGGCACGGAAGGTGGCCCATTCCCGGTTGCGACCTAATTGCAACAACCATTCGGCACGCAAGCGGTCCTCCTGGTAGCTACCGGCGTAGTGCGCGAGCACGCTTTCGATCTCCGCTTTTTCTGCTTGGTCCAGCCGGACCGACAATTCCCAGTAGGCCGCCCAGGGCTCCAGCAGCGAGCCTTTGGCTTGCGGCAATAATTGCGTCAGTTGCTTGCGCTCGCCGAGTTTGAATGCCTGCGCCATGTCCAGCACGGCTTGGTCGTTGCGCGCAATATCCACCGCTTGGGCACGCGCCGCATAGCCGGGCATAGCAACTGCCACAATGCAGACCAGTGCTGCTATATTTTTTTTGATTAACCGCATGGGGTGATTATGGACAACTCTATGGACCCTAAAGCCCAGGAAAAAAAGGCCTTACGCAAGGCTTTGCTCGATGCCAGGGCCAATCTGCCGGACCGTCTGCACCGGGCGGAACTATTACTGCGGGTGATGCGTGTCTGGCTGGTAGGTCGCGCAGACACCACGATAGGCGCCTACTGGCCCATCAAAGGCGAGTTTGACCCGCTACCCGCACTGCACCGATGGAAAGAGGACGGCGAGCTCAATGACATCGCGCAACGCCGCCGCATTGCTTTGCCGGTGGTCAATAAAGCGCATAAGACAATGACCTTTCATGTCTGGTACCCCGGCTGCCCGATGGAAGAGGATGCCTACGGCATTCCCAAGCCCAAAGATACCGAGCAAGTCATGCCCAGTCTATTGTTCGTACCCTGTGTGGGCTACAGCGCCGGCGGCTACCGGCTGGGTTATGGTGGCGGCTTTTACGACCGCATGCTGGCCAGCCTAGACCCCCGCCCGCATACCGTAGGCCTGGGTTTTGGCAACAGCTTCGTGCCCGATTTCGAGCCGCAAGCGCACGATATTCCGCTCGATGCCGTACTGACCGATTACGGCATGGCCTGGCCGGTGGACCACCCGGGCCGTGTCCGTCGCGATTAGTCGCAAGCAGGGAACTGTGGAGGCCCAGGCCACTGCTTGGGTTGAGGCTAGTCCTTTTGTGCAGCCAAGGTCCGCACATCGCTTTCATAGCCTTTGAGTATCCGCACCATGTGATTTCGCTGCTCGGCGCCCGTTTGTGCGTGCAAGCGGGCAAAGGCCTGGCAGGTTTGGGCCGTCATTTGTTCATGGTACTGCCGGTAGACGGGATTGGAAGACTGGTAGAAGCGCTGCGCCAAGTCGGCTAGCGCGCTGCGTGCTGTGGAGGCGTCGGCACCGCGTAAGCGCTCCAAGGTTTGCAAAATCGCCTGCTGGCGTGCTTGCACCTCCTCAAAATAGCGTTTTTCGTCAAAGCCGGTTTGGGCCATGGCGTCTTTGAAGACGCGGCTTTGTTCGGTGCTTAGCTTGCCGTACAGGTCTTCCATGCGCTCCAGACTTTTGCGCGTTCGCAATTCCAGGCCTTGCGCCCTGGCGTCTTGCCATTCCTCGCGCATTTTGCGATTGCTCTTGTCATAGGCCTTTGCCAGCGCTGCCAATTGCTCGGGCTTAAGACTGGGTAC
>CANKNK010000251.1 GCA_947483455.1 Comamonadaceae bacterium
CGGCACACCGGCCTCTTGCAAGCGCTGGTTCAGCTTTGCTTGACGGCCATTCCACAGAGCCGAAGCATTGGCATAAACCGCTTGCACCTGCGGCGTGTCGATGTAGTGCAAAAACACATTCATCGCACACATCACATAGGGGTGTGCGTTGAAAGTGCCACGCGCAAAGCAAATATGGCCCGGGCGGTCATCGCCAAAGCGCTTCATCCAGCGGCTTTGTCCACAGACCACGCCCACGGGCAAACCGCCGCCCAAGGTCTTGCCGTAGGTCACCATATCGGCGCGTACCCCAAAGTATTCTTGCGCGCCGCCATAGGCCAGGCGAAAGCCCAAGAACACCTCGTCCAAAATCAGCGCGATGCCTTTTTCGGTGCACACCGCGCGCAGCGTATGCAGCCATTGGCGGTAGGCCTCTTTGTCGTAGCCCACGCTGCGCCCGCCGTCCATCAAGGTGGCGTCGGTAGGCGCGGCGCGGTTGGGATGCAGCGCTTGCAAGGGGTTGATCAGCACGCAGGCAATGTCATTGCGGTTGCGCAACACGCGCAAGGTGTTGGCGTGCATTTCGTTGAGCGTCAGCGTGTCGCCCGAGGGCGGCATCGGGTTGCCTGGCCCGGGCTGTACATCGTCCCACCAGCCATGGTAGGAGCCCGTGAAGCGCACGATCTTGCGCTTGCCGCTGTGGTAGCGCGCCATGCGTACCGCTTGCATCACGGCCTCGGTGCCGGACATGTGGAAGGAGACTTCCTCTTGCCCGGAAATGCGGCACAGGCGCTCCACGTTGTCGCGTACCACTGGGTGGTAGGCGCCCAGTGTCGGGCCCAGGGTTTCGGCCATGGCCGAGCCTTTGCGGATGCAGTCTTTGTAAAAGTCCAATCCAAACAGGTTGACACCGTAAGAGCCGGTCACATCGATATGGCGCTTGCCGTCCATATCGGTCAGCCACACGCCTTCGCTGGACTGCCAGAAGTTGCCGGTCTTGACATAACGGTACAGCACCTCGCGGAACTGGTAAGGCACCCGTATCTGGCTGATCAACTGCATGTCGGACACCATGGTTTTGGTGGCATCGGTGTGCGCGATCGTCAGCGGGCTGCTTTCGCGCAATTGCGTGCCCAGGCGGGCCAAGGCTGCTTTGCGCTGGGCCGCGACCTGCGGCGGCGCACCATCGACCGCAAACCAGGCTGCTTCGTCGTAGCTATAGGCTGGCAACCAATGCGCCATGCGTTTGGCCATGCGCAAATGCCCGCCCAAAGAAGGATGTTTGGCCGCCGACAGCTCCAAGCGCTGCTTGGCCCGTCCCGCTACCACCCAGGCTGCGCCTGCACCCGCGGCCCAAGTCAGCCATTGAACCATTTCGCCAGAAGTTTGCATAAGACTACGCTTTCCTTAAAAACCTCTTTGTATGACCTTACGGTTAAAGAATGATGACTATTTCAGAACGCATCCAAAAAATCTTTGCCCAAGAAGACCTCAACTTCTTGCTCACCAACCGCATACCGCGCTTGGCCATGACGCACTTGGTCGGCTGGTTCAGCCAGATCAAAAGCCCACTGCTCGCTCGCATGTCGATTACGGTGTGGCGGTGGTTTTCTGGTTTGGACCTGAGCGAGTCGCGCGAACAGCGCTTTGATAGCTTGCATGCATGCTTTATTCGCGAGCTCAAGGACGGCGCCCGACCCGTCGACCCAGACCCACAGCTTATGGCGAGCCCCTGCGACGGCATCGTCGGCGCGTGTGGCCAGGTGGTGGACGGACAGGTGTTTCAGGCCAAAGGCTTCCCTTATTCTTTAGAAGATCTATTGGGCAAAGAAGGGCGTAACACGCCCTGGGCGGACGGCGTCTTTTTGACCATACGCATCACCTCAGCCATGTACCACCGCTTTCACGCGCCCTACGACTTGCGCATGCACCGGGTGCACTATTTCTCGGGTGACACCTGGAACGTCAACCCGATTGCGCTCAAGCGGGTAGAAAAACTGTTTTGTAAAAACGAACGCGCCTTATTGCGCGTCGAAGTAGGCGAGCAAAAATACCCCGTCGCGCTGGTGCCAGTCGCTGCGATCTTGGTCGCCAGCATCCGCCTGCACGCCATCGACACCGTATTGCATACCCGCTACCAAGGCCCGGTGGACTTAGCCTGCGACGCCCACTATCGCAAAGGCGAGGAAATGGGCTGGTTCCAGCATGGCTCGACCATCATCGTGTTCGCCCCCAAAGGCTTTACCTTGGCCCCTGGCATCGGCGATGGCACGCCGGTGCGTATGGGGCAAGCTTTGCTGCGCCTGCCCTAAGTCACAGGGCGGTGCGGGCAGCGCTGGGAACGGGCAGCGCCTCTAAGGGGGGCGTGATCGCCGGGTTCTTGGGCTTGGCCGGCGACACGGGCGGCACAAAGTCCAACACCTGGTCCCAGTAAATTAGCTCTAGCGTACCGTCCATATGCTCTACCAAGGCCGAGCGGCTCTCTACCCAGTCGCCATCGTTGCAATACAAGATGCCATCAATCATGCGAATTTCTGCGCGGTGGATATGGCCGCATACGACACCGTCATAACCGCGCTTACGCGCTTCGTGGGCGACGGCATTTTCAAAGTCAGCCACAAAGTTGACGGCCTTCTTCACTTTGTTTTTTAGGTAAGCCGACAGCGACCAATAGGGCAGCTTCAGACGCCGGCGCACATTGTTCAGGTGGCGGTTCAGCCGCAGGGCCATTTCATACAAGTTGTCGCCTAAATAGGCCAACCATTTGGCGTATTTCACGACCGCATCGAAATAGTCGCCATGGATCAGCCAGAGCTTGCGGCCATCGGCCAAGGTGTGGCTGGTTTCATGGCAGACTTCCACGCCTCCGAAATGGTGGTCTATAAAGCCACGCGCAAATTCGTCATGGTTGCCGGGGATAAACACCACATGGCAGCCTTTGCGCGCTTTGCGCAGCAGCTTTTGCACCACATCGTTGTGGGCTTGCGGCCAATACCATTTGCGCTTGAGTTGCCAGCCATCAATGATGTCCCCGATCAGGTACAGATGGTTGCTGGTGTGGGATTTGAGAAATTCAATCAGTGCCTCTGCCTGACAGCCCGGCGTTCCCAGATGCAAGTCTGAGATGAATACAGCGCGGTAGTGCATCCAGTCCCCATAAAAGTAAGTGATCGAAGGCGCAAATTGCACGCATGCAATCGGCCTGCACCCAGGGAGTATCGATAGGCCTCATGACGAATTGATGAAACATTGACGTAAGGTTGTTGAGGAAACTTCTTACGCTATTTGGCGTATTCCCCCAGGAAACTGAATAAATTTCATAGAATTGCCACATTTAGACACTAAAGTCGTTAAATTCGATATTTTCGTGATCAGTCAATGGAGTTTCTATGTTTTCAAACGATACCAAGCTGCTAGCTTTGTTAGGTCTTGCTGCCACGCTCGTCGTAGCGCCTGCAGCGGCACAGAACACCAGTTCATCCATCAGTGGTCGCATCACCGGCTCCGATGGCAAGGCCATTGCTGGCGCCAAAGTGGAGGCGACGCACCCGGAGTCCGGATCGACCAGCTCGGTATCGACGGACGAGCAAGGCCGCTACGTGCTTCGCGGCTTGCGTGTAGGCGTACCCTATACCGTGAGTGTTTCCAAGGACGGAAAGACCGAGAAGCGCGAAGACGTTTACTTGCAATTGGCGCAAACCTCCACCATCGACCTGCGCCTTGCTACCGCCCAGGCCAGTCTGGCTGCAGTCACCGTTAGCGGCAAATCCGCGGCCACCTTCGACAATATGGCCATGGGTTCGGGAAGCCGGTTTAATCGGCAAGAACTTGACGCCTTTCCCTCGGTCAAGCGAAGCTTGCAAGA
>CANKNK010000252.1 GCA_947483455.1 Comamonadaceae bacterium
TTCGCCGGGTTTTTTGGTGATGCTCAGCGTCACCGCAGGGTATTGCCCGCCGCCTTGCGCCTGCGATTGGCCGTGCCAGACATAGCGGCTAGGTGCCAGTGGGCCATCGCTGACCTGTGCCACATCGCGCAAAAACACCGGGCGGCCCAACTTGACGCCGACCACCAGATCGGCCACGTCTTGCGCCTCAGCCAGAAAAGGGCCAGCCTCGATAGCCAGGGTTTGGTTAGCGCCTAAAAGTTCGCCCACCGGCATACCCAGATTAGCCGATTGCAACGCGCTTTGTAAGTCGGCCACGGTGATGTTGGCGCCCGCCATGCGCGCCGGGTCTAACGCGACCAGCACGGCGCGCCCCGGGCCGCCCAGGGTTTGCACTTCGCGGGTACCTGGCACGCGCTTTAGTTCGACCTCCATGCTGTGGGCAACGCGCTCCAGATCGAAGGCGCCGGTTTGCGTGTCTTTGCTAAACAGCGTGAGGGTGACGATAGGCACATCGTCAATGCCTTTGGGCTTGATGATGGGCTCGAGCACGCCCAGGTCTTTGGGCAGCCAGTCCGCGTTGGAACGCAAAGTGTCATGCAGGCGTACCAGCGCCTCGGTGCGCGGCACGCCGACTTTGAACTGCACCGTCAGCACCGCCAAGCCCGGACGCGAGAGCGACATCACATGCTCGGTGCCCACCATTTGCGAGAGCACTTGCTCGGCGGGAATGGCCACCATTTGCTCCACATCGGCCACGCTGGCGCCAGGGAAAGGGATCAGCACATTGGCCATGGTGACGTTGATTTGTGGCTCTTCCTCGCGCGGCGTCACCAGCACCGCAAACGCGCCCAGCAGCAAAGCCAACATCGCCAGTAAAGGCGTGATGTGCGCGCGCTGAAACAAGGCCGCGATGCGGCCGGAAATACCTAAATGGGCTTGGTTCTTCATGTCAATTGGCCTGCGCTGCGGCTTGGGGATCGGTGGCGACACGATCGCCTGCGCGCAGGCCGCTGAGCACTTGGACCTGCTGGCCTTGGCTGCGGCCCAGGCGCACCTGGCGCAGTGTGGGGTGGCCCTGCGCATCGACCAGATAAACAGCAGTCAACTCCGCGCGGCGCAGCACCGCGCTCAGGGGCACAAACAAGTGTTCGGCGCTTGCTGATGCGGCGCGGGCGGCGGGCAACCAGACGCGCACAAAACTACCCGGCAAAGCGCCGGTAATCGCAGGTAATGGAAAGCGAATTTGCGCGCTGTGGGTGGCCGCATCGACTTGCGGCAGCACGGTGATGCCGCGCGCTTGCATCAAACCTTTACCGTTGGTGCTTGTGGGCAGCTCAAATTGCGCGCCTTCCAAGCTGGCGGGCATGGCGCTATGGGGCACCGCGGCGCTTACCCGCAATTGCGAGGGATCGTAAAGCGTAACTAAGGGGCGCCCAGGCATGGCCATGTCGCCCAAAGTGACGGGCAACTCGCTCACAATGCCTGAAAACGGCGCGCTGATAAGGTAATAGCCTTGCTGGGTTTGCACCACATTGGTCTGCGCTTGCAAAGACTGCACTTGCGCTTGCGCCGATTGGAATTGCGCTTGCGAGCGCTCCAGCGCTGCAGGGCTGATGTAGTGCTGCTGCACCAGTTGCTGCTGGCGCTCCAACTCTTTCGCGGCCACGGCCAGATTGGCGCGGGCGGCGTCCACCTGTGACGCATTGGACTGCACCACCTGCGCGGCTGCATGCGCGTCGATGCGCAGCAACTCTTGCCCAGCGCGCACACGATCGCCCACTTGCACGCCAATGCGCACGATAGATCCCGCCACTTGCGCTGCCAAGGTGGCCTGGCGCACCGGCTCGACCAGGCCATCCACGCTTTGCATATCGGCGCGCATGCTGCCAGCCACTGCAATGCTAGACAGCGCAATGGGCGCAGGGCCGGTGGCGGCGGGCGTACCCGCCAGCGCCGACAAGGCGTAAGCCGCGCCCAGGCCCAGGAGCATGAGGCGCGCACGGCGAACGGCGCGGGACGCCGGTGCGGTGAGGCTTAATCGGTGTGTATTCTTTATTTTCATATTTAACTATTTACGTAATTAGCTAAATAATACACTAAAATACGCTGCGTGCACTGCGCCACGTCAAGAAAACACTTTTAAACCCCCGCCAAGCACGCCCGACCATGGAAAACCTGCCCCTCCAAGCCCTGCCCGATGTGGCCGCCTACTTTCAGGCGCTGTCCGAGCCCACGCGCCTGCAGTTGCTCAACATCTTGCGGGACGGCGAGCGCAATGTGGGCGAGCTGGCGCAAATGTGCGGCACCACAGCGGCCAACGTGTCGCGCCACTTAAGTCTGCTCACCAAGCACGGCATGGTGCGCCGCGAAAGCCGTGGGACTAGCGTGTACTACTCGATTGCCGACCAGGCGGTGTATGCCCTATGCGAACTTGTTTGCGGCAATATCGCCCGCCAAATGCAGCGCACCCAGGAAGCGCGCCAGGCGTTTACCCGCACCGACTAAACGGGCCCGCACCGCTTGTGCCAGCCTAGTGTTAGCGAGGAGACCGGGAATCCCTTGCCTAGCACACGGGCATCCCTAGCTTGCAGTTGCGACGACACTTTAGATCGAACACAATGCTCCGGAGTAGGCGCTTGAGAGGGCGTCAATAGGTCTGCGAACCGCGATACAAAGGGGCTTTATGTTCGATATGTATAAATGGATTACCAATACCGAGAAAGCCATTCTTGTTTTTATCGCACTGTTTACGGTTTACGGTGTGGGGCAGGAGATGTATTCGGTCATGCTCAATGGCGCCGTAAGCCTGACCGACTTGCTGCTCATGTTCATTTATGCCGAGGTGCTGGGCATGGTGGCCGGGTTTTATAAGTCGCGCAAAATTCCCATCACCATCCCCATCTTTATTGCGATTACCGCTTTGTGCCGCTTGATTATTTTGCAGGGCAAAGGCATCAGTACCATCGATTTGATATACGAAAGCGGCGCGGTCTTGCTGCTGGCGCTGTCGGCATTGGTGATCCGCTGGAATTTGGTGAAAGTGCGCCGCGATCCGCCGCAGCCCCAGTCGGGCCGGTGAAGTCCAGGCGGAGCGCCCGCCCCTGTTCGGACCCATCAAGCCGCCCTGGCACCGCTGTTAAGCGCCCGCCGCCCGTGCGCCGGGTCCGTGCTTCTACAATGATTTCCCACGCTTTTACCTAAATATTGAAAGTATTCTTATGACAACCGTCAAACACTGTATTGACCAAAAGGCAAAAACAATTTTTTCAGTGCAGTCGACCAGCTCGACTTTGGATGCGCTCAAAATGATGCGCGATAGCCGCGTTCGGTCTATCCTGGTCATCGACGACGGGCTTTTAGTCGGGATTGTTTCGCAAGGCGATTGCGCCATCAAGGTGCTATTGCCCAATGATGATCCGCGCACGACTTCCATACGCAAAATAATGACGCCCAAGCCCTTAACCGTGCGGCCAGACAATACGCTGGAAGACTGCATGGGCATCATGATGCAAAAGCACATCCGCCATTTACCGGTGGTAGAAAACGACAAGGTCGTGGGCGTGGTGTCGATCGGCGATATCGTGAAAAACATCATCGAGCTGCAAGGCCACCAGATCAAATACCTCGAGACCTATATCAAAGGCCACGGCGCCTAAGTCTGCGGGCCCGGCAATGCCCCAAGCCAGCGCTACACACCAGCCCCACGCCACCTAAGGTATCGCCATGACCCACCCCGCAGCGCCGCATGACCATGACCATGACCATGACCATGACCATGATCACGAGCACGAGCACGGCTCCGAGCTTTCTGAGGCGGCCCTTCGCGTACGCGCTTTAGAAACTGTCTTGCTGGCCAAA
>CANKNK010000253.1 GCA_947483455.1 Comamonadaceae bacterium
ACTGGCGCTGGAATGACCGGCGCAATCGGTTCTGCTTCGTAGGCGTGGCCAAAGCTTGCTTTGGCGGCGGTGGAGGCAATCGATTGGGCCATGGAAGGCACTGTCAATTGCGCCAGGCGCGAGGAAGGTCTGCCCGATTTGACCGGCACCGCGCTTGGGTCATGGGCGACAGGGGCTACTGCCTTGGGCATGGGCGTCGCCGCAGCGCTTGCCGGTGCGGGGGCCGGTTTGGGTGCAGGTGCGGCTTTGGCTGCTGGTTTTACCGCAGCTGCAGCGGCCTTGGTTGCAGCGGCAGGGGATTTTTTCGCGACAGGCGTTGGGGCCTTGGTCGCTGGTGCGGTTTTTTTAGCGGGTGTAGTCACAATTTTTTTCGGTGCTGGCGCACTGGCTTTCGCCGGAGTTTTGGAGCTGGATTTCACAGGGACCGCCGCCTTTTTGGCCGGCGCTGAGGGCGCCTTGGTGGCCTTGGCCGTGCTGACTTTGGACGCAGCCACGGGCTTGGTTGCTGCGCCAGGCTTGGCTTTCTTGGTGCTGGTAGCGTTCAATTCGTGTCTCCTAATAGAAACCCAAGGGGCCCGATGGGGGAAATTCAAGGCTCCGCCGGGGTGCCTCCTTGATCGGCGCGCGAGTGTACAGGCAAGTCAAGCCGGTCTGTCTCACGCGGCCTGAGCGGCTACAAAACGGCTCATACCAAGGACTGCTCCATGCCTTGCAACAAAATGTCTTTGGGTAAATCGATACCAATAAATACCAGTTTGCTTGACCTGACTTCTTGCGCACCCCATTGGGGCCCCAGATCGCTCCCCATGAGCTGGTGAACCCCTTGGAAGATCACTTTACGCTCGCTGCCTTGCATATACAAGACGCCTTTGTAGCGCAGCATGCGCGGGCCGTAAATATTGACGATAGCGCCCAGAAAGTCTTCTAGCTTGCCCGGGTCAAAAGGGCGCTCGGACTTGAACACAAAGCTTTTGACATCGTCATCGACATGATGGTGGTGCCCATGGTGCGCCTCGTGGGCGTGCGAGGGGTGGTCGCAATCGGGTCCATGCGCGTGTCCGTGACCATGGTCATGGTCATGGGAATCATGCCCGTGCCCATGGTCGCCGGCGCTCAGGAAGTCCGGGTCAATGTCCAGGGTTGCATTGAGGTTAAAGCCGTGCAGGTCCAGTACGTTTTTGATATCCATCTCGCCAAAGTGCGCGATATGCCTCGGTGCACGCGGGTTCATGTGTTGCAGGCGGTGCGTCAGTGCATGCAAGGCCTCGGCGCTCACCAGGTCGGATTTGCTGATAAAAATTTGGTCTGCAAAACCCACTTGGCGGCGGGCTTCTTGCCGCTCGTTGAGCTGCTCGGGCGCGTGCTTGGCGTCCACCAGGGTCAAGATGGCGTCCAACAGATAGGACTCGGCCACCTCATCGTCCATAAAAAAGGTTTGCGCCACCGGGCCGGGGTCGGCCAGGCCGGTGGTTTCGATGACCACGCGGTCAAAGTCGAGTTCGCCTTTGCGCTTTTTCTCTGCCAGATCTTGCAAGGTCGTGCGCAAGTCCTCGCGGATAGTGCAGCAGACGCAGCCATTGCTCATCTGGATGATTTGTTCCTGGGTGTCGCTGACCAGAATCTCGCTATCGATGTTTTCCTCACCGAACTCGTTTTCAATGACTGCGATTTTTTGGCCGTGCGCCTCTGTCAATATACGTTTGAGCAAAGTGGTTTTGCCCGAACCTAAAAAGCCTGTGAGTATGGTGGCGGGAATCAGTGACATGGCGTTTCCAAGCGTTTCAGGGAAGGGGCGCATTTTGCAGCAATCGCTGCCCCACCGCCCTAGCGCTCTTCGATGCGGCCGTCGGCGTGCAGGGCAAAGCGCCCTTTGTCCCGGGGATGCACCGGGTCGCTGCGGCCCCAGGGCCAGCCGCCAAATTCGGTGCGGCGGTAGTCGGCAAAGGCTTGGTGGATTTCTGCCTGGGTATTCATGACAAAGGGGCCGTGTTGCGCCACCGGCTCGCCGATAGGGCAGGCTTGCAGCACCAACAATTGCGTTTCGGTGCTGCCGCCTTGCAGTTCGAGGGCATCTTGCGCCCGCACTTCCACCACCGATTGCGGCGCCACAGCCTGGCCATTGATGGTCAGCCCCTGGCCCCGGAAATAGTAGAGCCGGCGTCGCGTCAGGGCATGCCTTGCGCCCGGTAATGTCCAATGGGCGCCAGCCTGCATGCGGACGGTCCAAATTGCCAGATCCGATTGCGCCTCTGAGGCCCAGGAATCCGGTGGTGGCGCTGCGCCGCGCGCCTGCTCCAAGGATCCGGCTACGACTTGAACCGAGGTCCCAAGCCCCTTGGCATCGGTAAATTCCAGCAGTGGGACGCTGTCGGCCCAGAGCATGGTGAAGTGCGGCTCGGCCATTTTTTTACGGGCCGGTAGATTCAGCCAGACTTGGAATAGTTCAGTCGGGTTGGCAGCCTCGGTTTGGCGCAGCGGAAACATTTCGCAGTGCACTATGCCTTTACCGGCGGTCAGCCATTGCACATCGCCCGGCCCGAAGCGGGCCGTAGCGCCCAGCGAGTCGGAGTGGTCGATAAAGCCCTGGCGCACGATGGTGACGGTTTCAAAGCCGCGGTGCGGATGCGCGGGAAAGCCTGGCACGGTGTTGCCGTGGTACATGCGCCAGCCGTCTTTGCCTTCAAAGTCCTGACCTAAATTGCGCCCGCCCAGATCGGCGTCCGGACCCATTTGCGCGTTACCGCGCGGGTAAGCGTCGTCGTGGTGAACGCAGAACAAAAATGGGTCGATCGTCTGCCATGGAAATCCCAGGGGCGCGGTCGCGAGAATGCTGTGGTTTGCCATGGACTAGGGGTCTCGTGCGCAGGGGCACGCCAGTGGGTGTGAAGTGCGCAGTTTAGTAGCTGCGCCGTACGCTTTGTCCGCAAGCCATGGGTGGCCGCAGGCCCCAAGGCTAAGATGTGGATATGCATTTCCCCTCTCGATGGTTGCGTGCTGGCGTGGTCCTGGGCATCGCCGGCGTGCTGTGTCTGGCCGATACGGCGCGGCGTACGCAGCGTCTGCCTGCGCGTGCGCACCCGCAGGTGCAAATGCATGGGATGGACGCTAGCCAGCCGCCGGACGACGCGGGGATGGCGGGCGGACATTGGGAGCGGGTTGGGCAGGGCCATATCCCCATGCCCCAGGGCGTGCCAGCGGCGCATGCCAGCGCCTTGGTCACTTTACCTGCCACGCATCCATCGGCGCTACTGGCTTTCTGGTTTGCGGGTGACCGTGAGAGCGCGCCCAATGTCCAGATCGCGATGTCGGCCCTGGACCGCACCAGCGGCACGTGGTCCGTCCCTCGTATGGTGGTGGACAGATGGGAAGTCGCGGCGCAGCTGGGTTTTGGTGTTCGCCGCTTGGGCAACCCGGTGGCCTGGCTAGATGGCCAGGGCCAGGTGCATTTGTTTGTAGTGGCGACCGGATTGGGGGGCTGGGCGGCCGGGCGGGTAGTGCATTTGCAGCAGACGGCGGCCACCACAGAAGCACCCTGGGCGTGGAAGGCGATGGGGGTTTTGCCCTTGTCATGGCTGTGGAACACCAGTTACCTGGTGCGCACCGCGCCTTTGCCCCTGTCTGACGGTGGCACGGTATTGCCAGCCTACTTTGAATTGGGACGCAAATACCCGGTGGCGCTGCGGTTGGACGCCCAAGGCGGCTTGTGGGATATAGCGCCTATCTCGACCCGAGGGAAATTGCTGCAACCGGCACTGCTGGCGATGGGCGAGCGCGACTGGTTGTCATTGATGCGCGATGGTGGGCCGGCCGGTCGCATCCGCTTGGCCCGCACGCGCGA
>CANKNK010000254.1 GCA_947483455.1 Comamonadaceae bacterium
CACTGAAACCGGCGGCCACCAAAGAAGACCTGGCACGCATCCGCGACGCCGCACGTGCCACCGCATTGAAAGACCAGCGTATCAATATCCGTTTATCAGCAGGCGACTTGCGCGATATTCAGGTCAAAGCCTTGCAAGAGGGTATGCCCTACCAAACGCTGATTGCCAGTGTGTTGCACAAATATGCCACGGGGCGCTTGGCGGAAACCGGGACCCCTCTGCCGCCTGCGATTTAGCCCGTATTGCGCAAGCCTGCTGCGATCCCGTTAATCGAGATGTGGATACCGCGCTGCACGCGCTCGTCGCTCTGCCCGGCGCGGTAGCGGCGTACCAGTTCGACCTGCAGATGGTGTAGCGGGTCGATATAGGGGAAGCGGTGGTGTATGGAGCGTTGCAGACTGGGGTTGGTGGCCAGGCGTTGCTTGTGGCCGGTGATCAGGCTCAGGGCGTCGGCAGTGCGATGCCATTCCTGTTCGATAGCGCCAAAAATTTTGCGGCGCAGGCGCGCGTCGGCCACCAGCTCGCTATAGCGCGCAGCAAGGGCTAAATCGCTCTTGGCGATCACCATGTCCATATTCGAGAGCAGGGTCTGAAAAAACGGCCATTGGCGCTGCATTCTTTGCAGTAGTGCGGTGCGCTCTTTGGCTTGGGCGGCGCTGTGGTCGCCGTCCGCGCCGTGGATAAAGCTATGCACTGCTGAGCCAAAGCCATACCAGCCGGGTAGCGTCAGGCGGCACTGGCCCCAGCTAAAGCCCCAAGGGATGGCGCGCAGGTCTTCAATCGCTTGCGTGGATTTGCGCGAGGCCGGACGCGAGCCGATATTGAGTTCGGTGATTTCGCGCAGTGGCGTGGCGCTGAAAAAATAGTCGGCAAAGCCCGGTGTTTCATAGACCAGGGCGCGGTAGGCCGCCATGCTGTGCTTGGACAGTTCATGCGCGGCGGCTAAAAAGGTTTTGCTCGCCGGTTTGGTCGCTTGCAGCAGCGTCGCCTCCAGTGTGGCGGCGACCAGGGTTTCCAGGTTGCGTCGGCCGATCTCGGGGTTGGCGTACTTGGAGCCTATGACCTCGCCTTGTTCGGTCAGGCGTATTTGGCCGCGCACGGTGCCCGGCGGTTGCGCCAATATGGCTTGGTAACTAGGGCCGCCGCCGCGCCCCACGGTGCCGCCGCGTCCGTGGAACATGCGCAGGCGCGTCGGGTGGCCGCTGGCATTGAGTTCGTCAAACACGTCCACCAGTGCGATTTCCGCGCGGTACAGCTCCCAGTTGCTGGTGAAGATGCCGCCATCTTTATTGCTGTCGGAGTAGCCCAGCATGATGTCCTGCTCGCCGCCGCTGCGCTGGATGAGCGCGGCCACGCCTTGGAGCGCGTAAAAGTCGCGCATGATGGGCGCGGCATTGCGCAAGTCTTCGATGGTTTCAAACAAGGGCACCACGATCAGGTCGCACACCGCGTCCGCGTCCAACGTGCCGCGCAAGAGCCCCGCCTCTTTTTGCAGCAGTAAAACTTCCAGCAAATCGCTGACGCTTTCGGTGTGGCTGATGATGTAGTGGCGGATGGCCTCTTGGCCAAAGCGTTCGCGCATCACGCGCGCCATGGCAAAAATCGCTTGTTCGGCTTGGGTGTGTGCCGAGTAGCTTGCGCCTTGGACGTTCAGGGAGCGCGCATCTTGCAACAGCCCGAGCAGCAGGCTGCGTTTTTCGGCTTCGGGCAATTGGCTGTAATTGGGGTGGACCCGCGCCACACGCAGCAGTTCGGCCACCACTTCTTCATGCTTGTCCGAGCTTTGACGCAAGTCCACCGTGGCCAGGTGAAAGCCAAATACTTCGGCAGCGCGAATCAAGGGGTGCAGGCGCTGCACGCTCAAGGCTCCGGCATGGTTGGCCCACAGCGATGCTTCGATAGTGCGCAAGTCCTGTACAAACGCTTCGGGTCGGGCATAGGGGTTTTGCGGAGCGACGGCATGGCGCGTGGCCTCGGTGCCGGTCAGGTGCTGCAAGGTCGCGGCCAGGCGGGCATAGATGCCTATCAGCGCGCGGCGGTAGGGCTCGTCATGGCGGTGCGGGTTGTGGTCCGGGCTGCGTTCGGCCAGGGCTTGCATGTCCGGGCTGCATTGGGTCAGGATGGACGAGAGCGATAACTCGCCGCCCAGGAAATGCACTTCGGTCAGGTAGTGGCGTAGCGCTACTTCGCTTTGGCGCCGCAGCGCATAGTCCAGGGTTTGGGCGCTGACGTTGGGGTTGCCGTCGCGGTCGCCACCAATCCATTGGCCCATGCGCAAGTAAGTGTGCGGTACACGCTGGCCAAGCATCTGTTCCATGCTGGCGTAGAGCTTGGGGATTTCGCGCAGAAAGGTGGTTTCGTAATAGCTCAGCGCGTTTTCGATTTCATCGGCCACGCTGAGCTTGCTGTAGCGCAGCAAGCGGGTTTGCCAAAGCTGCATCACCCGGGCGCGCATCAGGGCTTCGTTGGCGGCCAGTTCACGCAAGGCCAGTGCGTCCGTGTGGCCGCTGGCATCCGTGCCCAGGCGCTTGATGTCGTCGCGCGCGGCCAGCAATTGCGCGATGGCGCGTTCGGCATCCAAAATACTTTTGCGTTGCACCTCGGTCGGGTGTGCAGTGAGCACTGGCGAAATAAAGCTTTGCGCCAGACTCTGCGCCACGGCCTTGGCACCGATACCGCCTTCGCGCAAGCGGGCTAGCGCCACTTCTAGGCTGCCTTCTTGCACATCACCTGCGCGCTCGTGTACCGCGCGGCGGCGGATGTGGTGGCGGTCTTCGGCCAAGTTGGCCAGGTGGCTGAAATAGGTGAAGGCGCGGATAACGCTCACGGTCTGGGCAGCGCCCAGGCCTTTGAGCAATTTTTTCAGGGCTTTGTCGGCTGCATGGTCGGCGTCGCGCCTAAAGGCCACCGACAGGCGGCGTACTTGCTCTACCAATTCAAAGGCCTGCACGCCGTCGTGCTCGCGGATGACGTCACCCAGAATGCGCCCCAGCAGGCGGATGTCTTCGCGTAGCGGGCGCTCAATGTCTTTGCGCGGGTTTGCGGTAGTGGCTTTGGTCGGCATGCGGATTTATTGGTAGTCAAGGTGCAGGGTGGGGCGGTTCATGGCGCAGGCTTGGCCATGGCGGGTGGCTTGTGCTCTTGCCGGACTGGCTTAGCAGGCGCAATTTGCGCAAGAAGCTGGCCACAGCCCATGCTAGCATCCGACGCGGCGTTTGCCGCATACATTGTTTACCAATAGGTTACGACTTTGCACCACTTCACTATTGCCACCCGCGAGAGCCGACTAGCCCTGTGGCAGGCCGAACACGTACAAGCGCTTTTGCAAGCCCAAGGTCACCAGGTTAGCCTCTTGGGTATGACGACCAAGGGCGACCAAATTTTGGACCGGTCTTTAAGCAAGGTCGGTGGCAAGGGGTTGTTTGTCAAGGAACTAGAAACCGCGCTGGAAGAGGGGCGCGCCGATTTGGCAGTGCATTCGCTCAAAGACGTGCCTATGGAACTACCGCCCGGTTTCGCCTTAGCTTGTGTCATGGAACGCGAAGACCCGCGCGATGCCTGGGTCTCCAACTCCTACCCCACGATGGAGGCTTTGCCACAAGGCGCAGTGGTCGGCACCTCCAGCTTGCGCCGCGTGGCCCTGCTGCGCGCTAAACGCCCAGACCTGAAAATTGAAGCCTTGCGCGGTAATTTGGACACCCGCTTGCGCAAGTTAGACGAAGGCCTGTACGACGGCATCATCCTGGCGGCCGCTGGCCTCAAGCGCCTGGGGTTGGCCTCGCGTATCGCCCAAGTGTTTGAACC
>CANKNK010000255.1 GCA_947483455.1 Comamonadaceae bacterium
CTAACAGCGCCAGCGCCAGCGCATCGCCCATCGCCAATTGCGCTGTGGTGCTGGCGGTAGGCGCCAGGTTGAGCGGGCAAGCTTCTTTGGCCACCGCCGTGTTCAGCCAAAGCGTGGCGTATTGCGCCATGCTCGATTGCCCGTTGCTGGTCATGGCGATCAGCGGCGTGCCCAGGCGCTTGAGCACGGGCACGATGGCGTTGATCTCGTCCGATTCGCCGCTATTGGAAATCATCAGCACTAAATCTTGTGGCGTCACCATGCCCAGGTCGCCATGGCTGGCCTCGGCCGGGTGCACAAACAGCGCCGGTGTACCTGTGGACGACAGGGTCGCTGCAATCTTGCGCCCGATATGGCCACTCTTGCCCATCCCCATCACCACCACGCGCCCGGGTATGGACAGTGCAAGTGCCACGGCCTGCGCAAAGCTCTCGCCCACTTGTGTCTTGAGTTCCAAGATGGCCGCCGCTTCGATGTCGAAGGTGGTGTGCGCCATGGCAATCGCACGCGCAAGGTCCGCGCCGGGCACGGTCGCTAAGGGTGGCATCGCGGAAGTCTGCATCGGGGCATTTTAGGCAGGCCTGCGTAGGCCTCCCAAATACAGTGCATGCCAGTTCTCGTAGGCCTTGGTGCAAGGACTTCTAGCGCCATCGCTTTACCAAGCTTTACCTTGCGCTCGAATGCGCTATACGCCAGCAGGCGATGCTGCGGCCCGTGTAGCGGCCCTGGCCGGGCCAAGGGCCATCAGGGTCAAACAGTGGGTTGCGATCCATAGTGCCTGCTTCACGCAGCCATTACGCGCATTACACCGTCAATAAAAACGTCAACAGATTGGCTTGACACCGGGTACGCAAATTGCAACGAACCTGCTAGCGCCGCATGGTGGTGTAGGCACTTGTTGCAATTCGAAGTCTGTGTGTGCGAGTTGCCCTGATGTTGTGCAATTCCTATTTATAGAAGGAGAGAGTCGATCATGATTACCGCGAATCGTAAGTACGGGTCAAAGACCTGGTCCGCCTACAGGCTAGCTGCGCACATGGGTGTAGGCCTAAGCCTGGTGGCCTGGAGCGCCTTGCTCAACGCCGCCACTACAACGCCCGCTCCTGCCCTCGCACTGACGCCCGTGCAAGCACTGGGCGAACAAATATTCAATGACAAAAACCTCTCCGAACCGCGTGGCACAGCGTGCGCCAATTGCCATCAAGCCAGCACCGGCTTTGCCAACTTAAATGGATCGCGTATCGGTGTACCTCTGGGAAGCTTACCCAACTCTTTTGGTACCCGCAGTGTGATGCAAAACTCCTACAGCAGCTTCACACCACCCTTTAGTTTTCGGGTGCTCAATGGCGACGTGGACCCGGTAGGTGGTTTGTTCTGGGACGGCCGGGCCGACACCTTGGCGCAGCAGGCGCAAATGCCTTTTCTAGCAGCCAATGAAATGAACAACAAAGACGGTGCCAGTGTGGTTGCCAAAATCGCGCTGGGACCCTATGCCAAAGCCATGACGGATCTCTATGGCAAGGATATTTTCAAAAACCCGACACAGGCCTTTACCCGTGTCGGCGAGGCCTTGGCCGCATTTGAATCGACCGTCCGGTTTCAAGCCTTCAGTGCGCGTTACGACGACTACATTGCGGGCCGCGTCAAACTCACGCCGGCGGAGGACAATGGCATGAAAGTGTTTATGGACCCGGCTAAAGGCAACTGCGCCAGCTGCCACACCATGAATCCCCAGTCCACTCTGCCAGCTGACAATTTGTTCACCGACTTTGCGCATTACGCTACCGGTGTACCGCGTAACAATGCCATACCGGCCAATGCCAAGCCCTCGTATTTTGACCTCGGCCTGTGCGGCCCTAATCGCTCGCGCCCCGCGCTGAGCGCCAATGTCCCGGCCGCGGTCAGCATCGAAAAATTCTGTGGCACCTTCAAAATGCCCTCGCTGCGCAACGTGGGCGAACGTCAGGTGTTTATGCACAACGGCGTGTTCAACAACTTACGCGATGTCCTTAGCTTTTATGCCACCCGCGACAGCAACCCCAAACGCTGGTATGGCCCCGCTGGCGTGCCCAACGACCTGCCCTTGGCCTACCAAGCCAACATCGTACGGGACCGCGCGCCATTCAACCGCCCCGCCGGCTCGGGACCCGCGTTGACCGAAAAAGAGATTGACGATGTGCTCGCCTTCCTGAAAACATTGAGCGACCGCGTACCGGCGGCGCAGGCTATGGCGGCGCCACCACCACCTCCTCCTGCAAAAAATGCTGCCGCCAACCCATTCGCGCCACCGCCGTCGCCGCCAGCGCCTCCTCCAAAAAATGCGGCGCCAGTGGTGCAAGCCAAGCCCGCGCCACCACCACCGCCCAAGCCACCGGCTCCACCGCCTCCACCCCCGCGTAAATAACGCGTGCTGCGAGCTGGCCGCGCAGGCTTGCTGGGGGTGCAAGCGCAGGGGTGACAATAGGCCTTGAGAAACCGCGGGCTGCATGGATTGCAGCCCGTTGTTCCTAGCCCCTGATGGATGCCCGACGCTATGCAACACACCCACGTTACCGAATACTTACGCAACCATATCCGCACCGTACCTGACTGGCCGGCGCCCGGCGTTCAATTCCGCGATATCACGCCGCTGCTGCAAGACGCCAAAGTCTTTCGCGTTCTGATAGACGCCTTTGTACACCGCTACATGGACAACGCACACCGGCCCGATGTGGTTGCCGGCCTGGACGCCCGCGGTTTCATACTCGGGGCCGTGGTCGCTTATGAACTCAATGTTGGTTTTGTGCCGATCCGTAAAAAAGGCAAGCTGCCCTTCACCACGGTGGAAGAAACCTATGAACTTGAATACGGCAGCGCCACCGTAGAGTTGCACACCGATGCGGTACACCCCGGCGACCGGGTACTGCTCATCGACGATTTGATTGCCACCGGTGGCACCATGATGGCGGGTAAAAAACTATTAGAAAAACTCGGCGCTATCGTGATGGAAGGCGCGGCCATCGTGGACCTGCCAGAACTGGGCGGCTCTGACAAATTGCGCGCCACCGGCATGCCGCTTTTCACTTTGGTAGATTTCGCCGGGCATTAAGCCATTGGCTCACGCATGAAGCGGGGTGATGCCCCACGATCGGGCCATTGGGCCGCGCGCTAAGCCCCTCCATCAGGCAATGTCGGTGCGTCTGGCAATGTGTAGTAATCGCCTTTGGAGTGGGTAAACATTTGCTGCGCGATGTGCAAACCCGTTGGTCCATCAATCGAACCGGCCCAAATCGAGGTGCTGCTGGAGCCTATGCGCCGCCAGAACAAATTACTCCCGCAACGGCCACAAAAACCGCGCTCGGCCTGGGGGGAGGATGCGAACCATTGCAAGGTATCGCCTTCGATGTGCAGGGCTTCGGTGGGGCATGCGGTCGCAGCGACGTAGTGCCCGCTGCTTTTGCGGCATTGAATGCAGTGACAGGCAATGATGGGTCGCAGCGGCCCGCTTACCCGGTAGTGGACAGCGCCGCACAGACAGCTGCCATGGGTGCTTGCTTGCACTGCGTCCATCGCTTACTTTCCAATACAAAAATTTGAAAAAATCACACCCAGCAAGTCGTCGGAGCTAAAGGCGCCGGTGATTTCGTTGAGTGCGTTTTGCGCAAGTCGCAATTCCTCGGCCAACAAATCCAGGGCCTGCGCCTGGGCGCGTAAATGGGCGTGGGCGAGGTACAGATGGGCACTGACTTGGCTGAGCGCTTGCACATGGCGTTGGCGCGCCATCGAAATGCCTTCTGCGCC
>CANKNK010000256.1 GCA_947483455.1 Comamonadaceae bacterium
CGCGTGTGCGTTCCAGGCCTTCGCGCAAATCCGGATGGTCGGTATCGATGCCCAGACCCACGATATGGACGGTTTTGCCCAGAAAGGTGACGGAAATTTCTACACCCGTGACGTAGCGCATGCCGACGGCCTTGGCGGCTGCGGCTGCGCGGGCCTGGCCGCCGATTTCGTCGTGGTCGGTCAGCGCCCACAGCTCCACGCCATGGGAGGCGGCGCGTTCGGCCAGGGCTTCAGGGGTCAGGGTGCCGTCCGAGACCACAGAGTGGCAATGCAGGTCGGCGTTGAGGATGGAGGTCACCGGGGCATTTTAGGCGCTGGGGCTTGGCTGATGTTTTGGCGCTATCTGCTGGGTGGTACGGCCTGTGCCTGTATTAGCTGGGCACATTTGCGGTGGCCGGCTATTGGTGCTTGTTGAGCCAATGGCCTGCATTCCCGGTGCGCTCATGCTTTTTTATGACACTTTCACGGCCAAACAACAAACTTGCAAACAAAGAGACCGGCGTTTCCGGTGCAAGGAGCCCTGGCATGGTGTGGCGGGCAGGGGCAGCGATCATTTGCTGGTTTGCCATGGAAGCTGGTACGCCTTGTGCTGCAGAGGTTTTGACCTGCGAAACGCATGCGGCTAACTGGAAATGGCAAGAATTCCATTGCCCTGTGACGATCACCACAGAAGGGCAAAAAATGCGCTTCAAGGCAGATTTCTCGGGTAGTCACGACGACACGCGCTTGTCCATGACCCTTTCGCTGGACGGCGTGCCAGTCGCATGCAGTCCAGACAGCAAAACATCACTCCTTGGCGAAGACGGCAGTGTCAGCCTTGACTGCCACTTTGTAGCGGCCGGTACCCCTGGATCAAAACGGACACTTGCGGCGATCGTACAAATTTGGCACGCCCAGTTAGATGCCATCCAACTGAGTATTCCCTGATCCATCATTGGTACCAAGCCGCCCAATAGCTTGCCCGATGCAGGTGATTCACAGATGCCCGCTTGTGGCCCCGACTTGCCGCAGTACCCGCTTAACCAGCACCAAGTGAAAACTAGGTTGCGCTACCAAGCGCTGCTGCCGGGATCGCCCTTGAATGGCCCGCAAAGATCGGGTGTAATCCAACCGCCGTAAATACCCCCAGGCTGCGCACGGACCTTGGCACCGGCGACGCTGCAATCGAGTTGGTGCGCGTAAAAAGCAATGCACTCGGCCAGCGGCTCCGCTCCGGCCAAGGGTTGCGGATAGCTCCAAGCGACCTGCGGCCATCGGCGCGCACCGTCAACCAGATCCCAATAGCACGCAGGACCTTTCCATTCGCAAAATGAGCCACCACCTGCGGGTCGCAAAAGTGCGCGCTGGACATCGGCCAGGGGCAGATAAAACGTGGGCGGGTGGGCCGTTTCTCGCACCGCCCATGCGCCACGCGTTCGGGCCACGAGCGTGTCGCCCCACAACACCAATATCTCGCGTTCTTCCCGGACCAGTTCGGGTGGACGCGGAAAGTCCCACACCGAGACATGCCCCGGCGCAGGGATGTCTGCAAATGGCGGGCGCTCCTTGCCGCGCCAGCGCCATTGGGCGCGTGCCTTAGCAATGCGGTCAGAATCAATTGGCATAGGGGTGGACGGTACAACCGGCATTTAAAAATCCTCAGGGCAATCCCAGTGCATGGGCGTGCCGCTGTGCGGATGCTTGAGCGACAACGCGCAGGCGTGCAACAGCAGGCGTGGGGCCATGGCCTGTACTTGCGCGGGGGCATACCAAGCATCGCCCAAGATGGGATAGCCCACAGCCTGCATATGCAGGCGCAACTGGTGGCTGCGGCCGGTCAGGGGTTCGAGTTCCACGCGGCTGCTATTGCCATGCACATCCTGCGCCACGCAGCGCCAGCGGGTTTGGCTGGCTTTGCCATCGGCCTGGATGATGCGCAGGGGGCGACGCGGCCAATCGACGGCAATCGGCAAGTCTATGGTGCGCCAGATGGCGTCTGGCTCCAGCAGACCGGCCACATGCGCTACATAGCGCTTTTCCACCAGACCATGGGCAAAAGCGTGGTTCACAGCGCGCTGGGCATCGGCGCCGCGCGCCATCAGCATGAGGCCAGAGGTCGCCATGTCCAAGCGGTGTACCACCAGTGCATCGGGGAACTGCGCTTGCACGCGGGCGCTCACGCAGTCCTGCTTGTCCGCGCCGCGCCCGGGCACCGACAACAGCCCCGCCGGTTTGTTCAACACCAGAAGTGCATCGTCCTGGTAGAGCAGCGTGATGTCCGCAAGGTCCGGGCGGCTTCGCGCGTTCATCGGCGCTGCTGCGGATCGCGCACCGCTTGCACTTGCAATTCACTGATCGGTGCGGCCTGGTTGCCCCAGGCGCTGCGGGCATAGCTCAGCACCTGCGCAATTTGCGCGTTGCTCAGTTCCAGCATAAAGGGCGGCATGCCAAAAGGCTGGGCATTGCCATGCGTGGATGGCGCAAATCCACCGTAGAGCACGCTCAGGACCGCGTTATGGGGCCGGTCCATGAGGAGTGCCCGGTTGCCTGCCAGTGCCGGGTACACGCTTTGGCGGCCTTGGCCTTGGTCGCCGTGGCAGTCGGCGCAGTGATTTTTATAAATGTCTGCGCCTTGCACTTGCGCGGCGCTTGTGTTGCCGTTAGGCGTTGAATTTGAACTTTCAAGGCGGCTCTTGTCCGCATCTTGGTGGGGAGGTGGCATTGCAATGCCTACTTTCATCGCGACCAAAGACTGCAAATACACCACCATCGCCTGCGCATCCGCGTCGCTCAGGTATTGCGTGGCGTGCAGAACCACTTCGGCCATGGGGCCGGTGGCAAAGCGGCCAGCGCCTAGGCCGGTTTGTAAAAAGCTTTGCAGTGCGGGGCCGTCGGTCGCTCCGGCCTGGGCTGCGTCACGCAAGGAAGGCGCATACCAGGGCAGGCCGGGCAAGACACCGCCCGTGCCGCGAGACGCATTGCGCAAGCCGCCCAGTGCGTCACGCGGGCTGTGGCATTCCTGGCAATGGCCCAGACCTTCGACCAAATAGCGCCCACGCGTCCAGGCCACCGGGTCCGCACCGTCTGGCGCTGCGCTTTCCCGCGCGTCTTGGAAAGGGCGAAAGTACATCGCCCGCCACAGACCGAGCGCGGTTTGCGTGCCCAATGGCCAGACCATATTCGCATCGGCTTGGGGTCGGGGCACGGCGGGCACCGATTGCAGGTAGGCCCACAGCGCATCCGCGTCGGTACGTGTCAAGCGGCTGTAGCTGGTGTAGGGAAAGGCGGGCGAGAGGCGCTGCCCCTGCGGACCCAGACCCAGGTGCAGGGCTTGCCAGAAATCGTTGGGCGTCCAACGCCCCAATCCATGCGCCGCGTCCGGGGTCAGGTTGCTGCTGTAGACCGTGCCAAAAGGCGTGGTGATGGCCCGCCCACCGGCGAGCAGGGCGCCAGCGGGCGCGGTATGGCAAAACACGCAATTACCCACGCGGGCCAAGTATTGCCCGCGCTCCACCTGCGCGATGGAGGGCGCTTGCACAGAGGCGCTCCCCGTGTTTTCACTGCCCGCGCTGGCGGAAGTGTTTGCGGCTGTGGTCGTCTGCGCAATAGGGTTGACGCTCGCTTGCCGGTAATAGGCATCAAAGCCCCACAAGGCCCACAGCAGCGCGCCTGCCAGCACCGTGCACAGCGCGAGAGCCAGCGCGCGCAAGGTGCCGTGCCTCACCAGGGCGCGCTCCCGCAGCGAATCTCCTTGGCGCCGGGGGCCAGAGGTGGTTTTTGAGCGGCTGCGCGCGATAC
>CANKNK010000257.1 GCA_947483455.1 Comamonadaceae bacterium
CCAGTGTCTATTGCAGCGGTGCCGGTTGGCCCATCCGCGACTGGCGAAGCCAAGCCCGCTACCTTGGAAAGCGTGCTGTCCTGCTGCATGGTGCTTACTCCTGTTTATGAACCGTGGGGCTGGGCCGGGCTAAATCAACTTCACCAATTGTTTACCGAAATTGCGCCCTTGAAGCAGCCCCAAAAAGGCCTGAGGCGCGCTTTCGATACCCTGGGCAATGGTTTCGCGCGCGCGCAAAGCGCCGCTGGCCACCAAGCCGCCCAATTCGGCCAAGGCCGCCGGCCAGACCTGCGGATGCTCGCTCACGATAAAGCCCTGGAAACGCAAGCGCTGCATCAATATCAGCTGCGGCGTGGCCATGGGAATCGGCGACCCGTTGTACCCGGCAATCATGCCGCAGACCGCGACCCGGCCAAAAGCGTTCATCAATGGCAGCACCGCATTCATCACCATACCGCCCACATTTTCAAAATAGCCTTCAACGCCTTGCGGGCAGACCGCTTGCAAAGCGGCGGACAGGCTGGCGGCGTCGGCGTGCTGCTTGTAATCCACGCAGGCATCAAAGCCCAAGTCGTTCACTACATAGGCGCATTTTTCCGCGCCACCCGCAACGCCCACCACGCGACAGCCACGCGCTTTGGCCAGCGCGCCAAAAGCACTACCCACAGCACCCGAGGCTGCGCTGACGACCAAGGTATCCCCAGACTTTGGCGCGATGATGTGGACCAGCCCGTAATAGGCCGTAACGCCGGGCATGCCTACGGCGCCCAAGTAGGCGCTTAAGGGAATTCGGCTGTCATCGACCTTGCGCAGCAGGCCCGTCATGGCCGCAGGCACCAGCGCGTATTCTTGCCAACCGCCCATGCCCACCACTTTGTCACCCACGGCAAAGCCGGGGTTTTGCGATTCGATAACTTCGCCTACCGTGCCGCCCACCATGGTTTGGTTCAGGGCTTGCGGCAGGGCGTAGCTTTTGGCGTCGTTCATGCGCCCGCGCATGTATGGATCCAGACTCAGGTAATGGTGGCGCACCAAAACCTCGCCCTCGGTTAAGGCTGGCGTTGGCGTACTCACCAGGCTGAAGTTATCTAAGCCGGGCTGCCCGCTAGGGCGGCTGGCGAGGTGGATTTGGCGGTTAAGTGGCATAAGGTCTACTCCGTGCTGGTGCCAGTGGCCGAGCGCTGCAAGAGCGTGGCCGAGCGGGACACTTCTTTGAGGTATTTGAAAGTGCCCACTGCCATGGCGCAGGCACGTCCTCGGGCGTCATAAATGGTGGACTGTGTGAAGGCCAAAGTGGCAGTGCGATGCAGCAACTGACCGCGGGCTACCAAGGGGCCGCTGGCCGCTTGCATAAAACTAGTTTTCATCTCGATGGTCACCACCCCTTGGCCCGGTGTATCACTGCGTGCGGCGGTCGCCATGGACACGTCCAGCAAAGTCATCAGCGCGCCACCGTGGGTCACACCCAAGGAATTTTGGTGTTCGGGCAGGGGCGCGTAGCTGATTTCGGAATGGCCGTTAGCGCACTGTTCGAGGGCAAAGCCCATGTGCGTGACAAAGGGGATGTGCAGCCCCTCACCGCCCAACGTGCGCCAGGAGGCAGCAGCCTTCTCGGCTGCGGCTTGCGCCTCGTTAGCCACCCGTCACCACGCTCACGCCGCCGTCCACCGCCAGCCATTGGCCCGTGATGTGTTTGCCGGCGTCGGAGGCGTACAGCAGGCACAGGCCTTTGAGGTCTTCGTCATCGCCCAGGCGCTTGAGCGGCGCGTGCGCGGCCAGGCGCTCTTCCCCCATGGCCTTGAGCGTACCGGCCGTCATCTTGCTGGGGAAAAAGCCTGGGCAAATCGCGTTGACGGTGATGTTGTACTTGCCCCATTCAGCGCCTAATGTGCGGGTGAAATTGATGACCGCGCCTTTGGAGGTGTTGTAGGCCAAGGTGTTCATGCCCTCGGGGTTGCCACCCAGACCGGCGATCGAAGCCACGTTGATGATGCGGCCTTGGCGACGTGCAATCATGCTTTTTTTGGCGATGGCCTGGCTCAGCAAAAAGTAGCCGCGCACATTGAGGTTCATGACCTTATCCCATGCGTCTATCGGGTGGTCCTCCGCAGGCGAGCCCCAGGCTGCACCGGCGTTGTTCACCAGAATGTCCACATCGCCCATGCGCTGCAAGGTTTCGTCGGCCAGGCGCGCGATTTCGCTGTCTTTAGCGCAATCGGCGGCAATCCACCGAGCATCAATACCTGCGGCTTGCAACTCGGCGCTGGCCTGCTCCAAGTCTTCGGCCTTGCGCGAACTGAGCATGATCTTGGCACCGGCTTCGCCCAGCGCATGCGCCATTTGCAAACCTAGGCCGCGCGAACCGCCGGTCACCAGCGCAGTTTTGCCCGTCAGGTCGAACAATTGTTGAATCGTACGTGTCATAGGAATTTCCAAATTTGATTGAAGAAAAGGCAGCAGCCGTGTACGGGGATTCTTACCTCTGCCGCGCCTGCCGCATGTCGCACCAGCGATACCTGGGTAGGCAGCGCTGCCCGGGCACGGCCACTAAGAGGCTGTGTCTTCTTCGCGCAGGCGCGAGCGCACCAAGATAAGTACCACGCCGGCCGCCACAGCAAAAATCCCGCAAACCAACAGCGCCGTGTGGCCCTGGGCACCGGCTTCACGGGCAAATCCAGAAAGCACCGCCGAGAGCAGCCCGCCGTAAATCAGAATCCAGATCACGCGCTCCAATCGGAGCAAGCGTATATCGGTGGTGCCGTTGTACTTTTTGAAAAATGCCATCAGAAAGCCTCCTCGGGAAATGTGGCGCAGGTCATGTCCCTCGATTCAACCACAGACAACCAGGCTCCGATTTTGGGCAATTCATAGTGGAAGAAGAATTGCGCCGCGCCCAGGCGCCCCTGGGTCGCCGCACCCTGCCCCTTGGGGTCTGCCTCTAGCGCGGCGCACGCCACGTCCAGCCAGATCCAGGCCAGCACCGTGTGGCCAAAGGCCTGCATATAGGGCACGGCGTTGGCCAGGGCCTCACCGGGTACGCCGGTGGACCACGCGGCGCGGGTGGCCGCCCCCACTTGCGATAGCGCCCGCCCAAGAGCTAGCGCGTGGTCGCCCAGCGCGCCCTGGCTGCCTGCGCGGGCCATCGTGGCCTGCATGCGCGCAGCCAGCAGCTGCATGCCTTTGCCGTTTTCCATCAGCACTTTGCGGCCCAGCAGGTCCAAGGCCTGGATGCCATGCGTGCCCTCGTGAATCATATTGAGGCGGTTATCCCGCCAATATTGCTCTACCGGAAAATCGCGCGTGTAGCCGTAGCCACCATGCACCTGTATCGCCAGTGAATTAGCTTCCAGGCACCACTCGCTAGGCCAGCTCTTGGCGATCGGGGTGAGCACTTCCAGCAACAGACGCGCGTCGTCCGCCGCTGCGGCCTCGGCCGTATGCTGTTCATCCACCAAACGGGCGCAGTACAAAGCCAGCGCCAATCCGCCTTCGCCATAGGCCTTTTGGGCCAGCAGCATACGTTTGATGTCGGTGTGCTCGATGATGCGCACCTGGGGCTGGCTCGCGTCCTTGCCACCAGCGCCCATGGGCCGGCCTTGGGGCCGGTTTTTCGCATAGTCCAGCGCAGCGTAATAACCTGCCAAGCCGAGCATGGTGGCCGCGATGCCCACGCCGATGCGCGCTTCGTTCATCATGTGGAACATGCAGCGCAAGCCCTCGCCGGGCTGGCCCACCAAATAGCCGACCGCGCCCG
>CANKNK010000258.1 GCA_947483455.1 Comamonadaceae bacterium
ACCGACCCGCTGGTGTACCAGTATGTGCACGCGCAGGCCGATGGTCCGGTGCGCTTTCACTACCCCGCGCCCGACATGGCGCAAGACTTTGGCATGGAGACGGCGCCATGATGGCCCAAGCCCTGCGCAATCTGGGTTTTGCAGTGCGCGAAAAGTTGGCGCACATCGGCTACGGCGCGCGCTTGTTTGTGCGTTTGCTGTTTACCTTGCGGTCTAGTTTGCAGCGCTTTGGACTGATCCGCGACCAGATCCATTTTTTGGGCAACTACTCGCTGGTCATCATTGCGTTTTCTGGCTTGTTTGTGGGCTTTGTTTTCGGCTTACAGGGCTACTACACCTTGCAGCGCTATGGCTCCTCCGAGGCCCTAGGTCTGTTGGTGGCGCTCAGCCTGGTGCGTGAACTGGGCCCGGTCGTAACCGCTTTGTTGTTTGCCGGACGCGCTGGTACCTCGCTGACCGCCGAAATCGGTTTAATGAAAGCCGGCGAGCAAATCAGCGTCATGGAAATGATGGCAGTGGACCCGGTGCTGCGCGTGCTAGCGCCGCGTTTTTGGGGTGGCGTGATTGCCATGCCTTTGCTGGCCGCAGTATTCAGCGCCATGGGTATTGTGGGCGGCTGGGTGGTTGGCGTAGTCATGATAGGTGTAGATTCTGGCTCCTTCTGGAGCCAAATTCAAGGCGGTGTGGACGTTTGGCGTGATGTGGGCAATGGCATCATCAAGAGCATCATCTTTGGCTTTACCGTCACCTACGTCGCGCTCTTACAAGGCTATGTTGCGCAGGCCACGCCCGAAGGCGTCGCCGCCGCCACCACCCGCACCGTGGTGATGGCCTCATTGTCGGTGTTGGTCATGGACTTTGTCCTCACCGCCATGATGTTTACGATTTAGCGACCGCTTATCTAGAAAGAATTCGCATGCAACGTTCAAAAAATGATCTGTGGGTTGGCCTGTTTGTGCTCATTGGCGCAGTCGCCATTTTGTTTCTGGCCTTGCAGTCTGCCAATTTGCTCAGCCTCAATTTCCAGTCCACCTATAAAGTGACGGCCAAGTTCGATAACGTGGGCGGCCTCAAAGCAAAAGCGGCGGTGCGCAGTGCGGGTGTGGTGGTTGGGCGCGTGGAAAAAATAGTGTTTGACGACAAAAGCTTCCAAGCCCAGGTGCATATTTTCATGGAAAGTCGCTACCGTTTTCCCAAAGACAGCTCGCTCAAAATCCTGACCAGCGGCTTGCTCGGCGAGCAGTACCTGGGTATAGAGGCTGGTGCCGACGAAGCGGTGCTTGCCGCCGGCGACACGATCACCACCACCCAATCTGCGGTCGTATTGGAGAGCTTGATCAGTCAGTTCTTGTATAGCAAAGCTGCAAGCAGCGCCGGGCCCAAAGAAGCAGACTAATGCGTAGTGTTTATTTCCTTGGCCGTTTGCGGTGCTGGGCCTGTATCGGGGCCATCGCCTGTGCTTCATCAGGCGCCTGGGCGCAAACGGCCAAGCCGGCCAATCTGGTAGATCCTTTTGAAGGCATCAATCGCAGCATCTACGCTTTCAATGAAGTGCTCGATCATGCGGTGATGCGCCCTGTAGCGATTGCTTACACCGGCTTGCTCCCGCGCTGGATGCGCAATAGTGTCAGCCATTTTTTTGGCAATCTGGCCGATGTCTGGTCGATACCGAACAATGCACTGTCATTGCGGCCCAAGGCCACGGTGGACAGCATCAAGCGCGTCGCAGTCAATAGCACTGTGGGCTTGCTGGGCTTGGTCGACGTGGCCAGCTCGCTGGACATCGACAAGCACCCGGCCGATTTCGGCCTGATGCTCAACCGCTGGGGCGTGCCCTCCGGGCCTTTTGTCATGGTGCCCTTGCTGGGCCCGCGTACTTTGATCGAGGTCGTGGTCTATCCCCTGGACTGGAAGGGCAACCTGGCCAACCAGGTGGACGATGTGGTGCTGCGTGACCTGATGATGGCAATTAGTTTTACCGATTTGCGGGCGAGCTACCTGCAGGCTGACGATGTCGTCAATGCAGTAGCCCTGGATCAATATTCCTTTAAGCGGGATTCCTATTTGCAGCGTAGGGTCTATCTGCAAAATGACGGGGAAAGCGCAAGCAGCATGGATGATCGACCGTAGAATCCGCCTAAATGTGGGATAAGCGAGGGTTAACCCGAGTTCCGCCACTCGAAGGGAGAAAAATAGTGAGTTTTCGAATTTTCAAGCAGCTAGGTGTCGTACTGATGCTCCTCACAGGCGCGCTGTCGGCTGGAAGTGCATGGGCCCAAGACGAGGCCGCCGACGTCTTTATCAAGCGCATGTCTACCGAGGTGCTGGACGTCATCAAAGCCGACAAATCCATGCGCGGCGGCGACATTGCGAAAGTCGTCACGCTGGTGGACACGCGCATCATGCCGCATGTGGATTTTCAGCGTATGACCGCCTCGGCCATTGGCCCGGGATGGCGTCAGGCCACGCCCGAGCAGCAAAAGCGCTTGCAGGAAGAGTTCAAAATCCTACTGGTGCGCACCTATTCCGGGGCTTTGTCTCAAATCAGCGACCAAGTGATTGCGATGAAACCCTTGCGCTCTTCGCCCGAGGACAAGGAAGTAGTGGTACGCAGCGAGGTGCGCGGCAGTGGCGACCCGATTCAGCTCGATTACCGTCTAGAAAAAACGCCGGGGCAGGGCACCGGCTGGCGAATATTTAATATCAACGTCATGGGCGTTTGGTTGGTCGAAACCTATAAAAGCCAGTTCGCCCAGGAAATCAATGCCAAGGGTGTGGATGGACTGATCGAATCCCTGACAGCGCGCAACAAATCCAACAGCAAAAAGAACTGACGTGCTTGCCTTGCCCGCCGTTTTGACCCATGCCCAGGCCGGCCCCTGCCTGGCTCAACTGTCTGCGGCAATGGCAGCAGCCCCACAGCAAGTCGTGGTACAGGCGCAGGCACTCCAGGATTTCGACTCCTCAGCGCTGGCCGTTTTGCTGGAGCTGCGCCGCCTTGGCTTGCGTTTGGGTAAGCCATTGCGCATCGAAGCGGCGCCTGCGCGCCTGATGCATTTGGCCGCACTCTATGGCGTGCGGGCTTTGCTCGAAAACGGCGATCCAGCAAGCGCGACAAGCTTGGAAGCTGCGCCGGATTAGGCCTTTGCCTTGGCCACGGCGCGTGGCCGGGCTTGCGGGCGTAAAATCCTGCGTTTATGCCTGCCATTTCCTTCCAGTCGATTTCCAAGGCGTATGCCTCCCCCAAAGGCCCGCCAGGCAGCAAATTCCTCGCCGTTGACCAGGTGAGTCTGGATATTGAGCAGGGCGAGTTTTTCGGCTTGCTGGGGCCCAACGGTGCGGGCAAAACCACCATGATCAGCATGCTCGCGGGCCTGACCCGGCCCAGCGCCGGTAGCGTCAGCGTATTGGGCAGTGATGTGCAGCGCGATTACGCACAGGCCCGGCGCAAACTTGGCGTGGTGCCACAAGAACTGGTGTTCGACCCATTTTTCAATATCCGCGAAGCCTTGCGCATCCAGTCCGGCTACTTTGGCGTGCGCAACAACGACGCCTGGATCGATGAATTGCTCGATTGCCTGGGCCTGGCCGATAAAGCCCAGGCCAATATGCGCCAGTTGTCTGGCGGCATGAAACGGCGCTTTCTGGTCGCGCAAGCCCTGGTGCACAAGCCGCCGGTGATCGTGCTGGACGAGCCGACCGCCGGGGTGGATGTGGAGTTACG
>CANKNK010000259.1 GCA_947483455.1 Comamonadaceae bacterium
GCATGATGCTGTTGGCGGTGGTGAAGTCGCTTTCGCGCAAGTTCAGCAGCACGTTGTCTGATTTGTCAAAAGAATTGGGCACCACGCGCTCTACCGTCGCGCCGCCAGGGATGCGTGCCGAAGTGGTCACACCAATCGAGACTTTGGAGCCCGCGCCGCCTGCGTCAATGCCCGTAGACGTCAAAGCCCCTTGGGCCAGGGCGTAAATTTGTCCATCCACCCCGCGCAAGCTCGTGAGCAGCAGGTTGCCCCCGCGCAGACTAGACGCCGCGCCTATGGCCGATACATTGATGTCGATACGCTGACCCGGTTTGGACATGCCGGGCAGGTCCGCCGTGATCATCACCGCCGCCACATTGGCCAGCTCGTCGCTGCCGCTGGCAATGGCGTTGCTAAATTTGTCGATGTCGTTGTCTTGGTTCAGGCCCATGCGGTTGAGCAGGGTCTTCATGCTCTGGCTGGTGAAAGTAGCTTTTTTGTCACCGGTGCCTTGCAAGCCGACGACCAGGCCGTAACCGATCAGCTGGTTGCCGCGCATAGCGGCCATGCTGGTCAAGTCCTTGATGCGGTCGGCATGGGCGCTAGAAAAGCAGCTGGCCCACAACAAGGCCATGAGGCTAAGGAGTCGGAAAATAGTGTGCATGGTGTTTGCCCGATGGGTGATTCGTACTTAGAAGGGCATGAACTTCAGGATGCCGCTGGTACCCCAGCCCGCACGGCTGGAGGCCGCCTCGTCACCGATGCCGCGGTAGCTGATCTGGGCATTGGCCAGGCGGCGCGACAGCACGGTGTTATTCGGCGCAATGTCTTCCGGTCGGACCACGCCAGAAACTTGTATTACTTCGCTGCCTTCGGACAGCGCCACTTGTTTTTCCCCGCGCAGCACCAGATTGCCATTGGGCATGATTTCAATCACCGATACCGTGACCGAGCCCGTCAAGGTTTGCTCTTGGTTGGTTTGGCCCGACCCATCGTGGTTGATTGAGCTGCCCATTTCCGGACCCAGGTCGCCAAAAATGTTCAACAGGCCTTTGGAGGTGACTTTGGCACCCGCGGTTTTCTTCAAGGTCGCGTTTTGCGAGCGATTGGCGCTGGTGTTTTCGGCCAATAGCACCGAGACCAGATCGCCCACCACATAACTACGGCCGACTCCGAAAAAGGCTTCGCTGCGGCCGCTATTGAAAATGGCACCGGTGGCTTGTTTGGGTTGGGCTTCGACCACGGGGTACACCGGCTTAAAGCCTTCGCTATGCACCAGCGGCTGGGGGGCCATCACGGAACAGGCGCTCAAAGTCGCCACCAGCAGGGCCAGGGCCAGGCGCCGTATCAAGGTGGTGCAGGGCATCGCGATTCTCCGAAAAAGGGGTGGCAGGGCTGAAATCTGGGTGTTTGCCTGTCGTCTTTCCGGACAACTGGCAAACTCTTGCCATGATTCGCAATAAATGTGCCAGTGCCCTAAGCCCCGCATGACGCGCGCCCAAGCAAAACGGCCTCTGGGGACAGAGGCCGTTAAGGGGGTAAGGTGGGTAGCGCCGGTAGCGTCGCTTACATGTTCTGGTTGATGTACTTGAGCATGCCGTCCACCGCCGATATGGCCTTGGAGTTGATTTCGTAAGCGCGCTGGGTTTCGATCATATTGACCATTTCTTCCACCACGTTCACGTTAGACGCTTCCAGCGTGCCTTGCATCAGGTTGCCTGCGCCGTTCACACCAGGCTGTAGTACCTGCGGTGCGCCGCTGGCAGGGGTTTCCTTCATCAGGTTTTGGCCTACTGCCATCAAACCAGCCGGGTTCAAGAATCGGGCGATCTGGATTTGCCCCAGCACCGCTTGCCCGCCGGTGTTCAGTTCCACCGACACGGTGCCGTCGCGGCCAATCGTAATCGTCGACGCATTGGGCGGGATCGTCAGCGCGGGCGCCAAGGGCGAACCGCTAGAGGTCACCAACTGGCCGGTGGCCGATACCTTAAAGCCGCCGTCACGTGTGTAGGCCGTGGTGCCATCGGGTTGGGTCACCTGAAAATGGCCTTCGCCCGAAATCGCTACGTCCAGCGGGTTTTGGCTGTTAATCATATTGCCCTGCACATTGAGCTTTTCCGTGGCCACAATGCGCACACCCGTACCCAGCATCAAGCCGGTGGGTGCCTGGGTGTTGGTGCTGGTCTGCCCGCCAGCTTGACGAATGTTTTGGTAGAGCAGGTCTTCAAAGACGGCGCGGTCGCGCTTAAAGCCGGTGGTATTGACGTTGGCCAAGTTATTGGAGATCACGTTCATACGTGTCTGTTGGGCGTCTAGGCCTGTTTTGGCCACCCACATTGATGCGTCCATGGTGCGCTCCTTGGAAAATTAAAAGATTACAAGCTCACAAGCAATGTTCAGGCCAAGTAAAACCGTCAACTGGCCTTCATCATGGTCGCGCCCGACTCATCGCAGCTCTTGCTTTCCTTGATCATGTTCACCTGTTGCTCAAACGACCGGGCTTGGTCCATCATCTTGACCATTACCCCGATGGCATTGACATTGCTGCCCTCCAAAGCGCCCGATGTCAGGCCAGGCTTGATAGGCCCGGGTGTGATGTCCTGGCCCTTGGGCGCCCCGGCGACCGCAAACAATCCGTCTTCGCGTCTTTGCAGCGGCGTAGTACTCGAATCGCGCAACAAAAGATTGCCAATGAGCACCGGCGCGACTGTGCCGACTTGCGCCGGGTCAATGCCGTAGACCGAGCCATCGGCGTTGATCGTGACTTTGACGCCCAGCGGCACGGTGAGGGCGCCGCCACCTTGGGCACGCACCACATTCCCGTTGCCGGTTTCCAGTGCGCCAGCAGCGTTCACCCGCAAGTCGCCGCGGCGGGTAAAGGCCAAGGTGCCATCCGGAGCGGTCACTCCCAACACGCTGTGTGCGCTTAAAGAGATGTCCAGGTCGTTACCCGTCACCATCACGGGGCCGGCCTTCATGCTGATGAAATCTTCGGTGAAGGACTGGGGTTGGAAGCGGGTTTTCAAACCCGCACCTTCCACCTCAATCGCCCGCACCGAGGACTCGAAGCTGCGCTTGAAGCCGACCGTCGTGGCGTTGGCCATTTCGTTGGTCGCCATCTGACGCGCCACGCGCTGCTCATTGATGGCGGCCACCGCATTAAAGGCTAAACGATCCATGTCCGCTGCTCCTTAACTGGTCAATAGCCTAGGGCTTAGGAACGCAGATTAATAATGGCTGACGTCATCGTCGAGCTGGTCTCAATCGCTTTGGCATTGGCCTGGAAGTTACGTTGTGCGGTAATCAAGTCCACCAATTCTTGCGTCAAGTCCACGTTCGCCCGTTCGGTGGCACCCGCACGCAGCGTTCCGAAGCCCGCGCTACCGGCAGTACCCAGAATAGGTTTGCCCGAAGCGGCAGAAGCCAAGAAGCTCGAGTCACCAATCTGGCGCAAGCCAGACGGGCTGGAGAAGTTGGTCAAGAGAATCTTGGCCAGCGACTTTTGCGTACCGTTGGAGAAGGAGGCGCTCACCAAACCGTCGTTTCCGATGGTCACACCCACCAGCGAACCTTCGGGCGCGCCGTCCTGGGATTGCGAGAGCACCGCAAACGGAGAGGTGTACTGGGTCGACGCCGCGTAGTTCACGTTAATCGTCAAAGCACCTTTACCACCTGCCAGATACACCGTCTCGAGCTGGGTACCTTTGATAGGCGAGTACAACTTACCGGCTGTGTTGAAA
>CANKNK010000260.1 GCA_947483455.1 Comamonadaceae bacterium
CGGGCCCGTGCGTCCATCTGGCAGGTCAGCCAGTGCGTCCCGCACGGCCTGCGCGCTTTGCCCAGCGGCGACCAGCAACTGCACTGCTTGGCCGGTGCCGATCAGCGCCTGCAGCAAGGCGGCTATGGGCGCTTGGGCGTAGGAAAACAGCAGCACCGTGCGTTCCCCGGATGCATCGGGTGCAAATGCGGCCAATTCTGGGTCGGCCCAGGTAGGTGGCTGCGCAGCCTGTGCGTCAGAGCGACCCAATAAGCCACCGCTGGCCGGGCTGAAACCCGGATAGAAAAAATGCTTGGTCCAGCCCTTGGCCGGCCCCTGCAATACCGGCGACGGCAGACCATGGTTGCGCAGCGCAAAGGGTTCGGCGCTGAGGTACTCCAAATTGATCCAGGCCGGGCGTCGGCCCTGTGCGACAGCGGCATCCACCTGGCTTTGCAGCCATGCAAATGGAATATCGCAGCCAAAGGCCTCTATCCAAACGTCGGCCAAGGGTATCTCTGGGACTGGCGCGGCGTATGGGTCTGATGGCCAATGGTGCACGCTAATGCCCGGCCAGCCGCCTTGCGCAGCGCCAGGCGCGAGCCATTGCAGAGGCCCAAGGTCGTCCAACCACAGGCGCACGCTATGGCCACGCTGCGCTAGCTGTGCGGCCAGACGCCAGCACACGCCGATGTCCCCGTAGTTGTCTATCACTTGACAAAAAATGTCCCATTGCAAGGCCTTCTCGCTGCCTGGCGGACTTGGCCTGCGCCCCGGCGCTGGTGCGGCGCCAGCGTGTGGAGAGGCAGATGGGGTGCGGGAGGGCATGGCGCAATTGTCCCTGTTAGCCGATAGACGGCGCGAGGCGCAGGCCAAGTACGTCCGAAAGCTCGGACAATACGGCCATGACCGCGCCACCAACTCCACTCCATAGCGAAGCGCTGCTGCGCGAAGTGGCGGCATTGCCGACCTTGCCCGGCGTGTACCGCTACTTTGATGCGCAGGACCAGGTGCTGTATGTGGGCAAAGCGATTAGCCTGAAAAAGCGGGTTGCCAGCTACTTCCAGAAAAACCATGGTGGCACCCGCATTGGGCATATGGTGAGCAAGATTGTGCGCATGGAGACCACCGTGGTGCGCTCCGAGGCTGAGGCCCTGCTGCTAGAAAACAACCTGATCAAGACGCTCAATCCCAAGTACAACATTTTGTTTCGGGACGATAAGAGCTATCCCTATCTAAAGATGACCGCCGCCAACCCTGCCGCTGCGCCAGATGTGGGCGCGCGCAAAAGCGGCAAACCGGGAACTGATCCGCAGCAATTCTCGCGTGTGGCCTATTACCGGGGCGGGGTGGAGAAAAAACACCATTACTTTGGGCCCTATCCCAGCGCCTGGGCGGTGAAAGAGGCGATTTTGTTGATGCAAAAAGTGTTTCGCCTGCGCACCTGCGAGGACTCGGTGTTTAGCAACCGTACGCGGCCCTGTTTGCTCTACCAGATCAAACGCTGCTCGGGCCCCTGCGTGGGACATGTCAGCGCGGCCGACTATGCCCAGGATGTGCGCGACGCACAGCGATTTTTACAAGGCGACGCGCAAGAGGTGCTGAAGTCGCTGGAAAGCCGCATGATGGCGCATGCCGAGCGCCTAGAGTTTGAGCAGGCGGCCGAGTTACGCAACCAAGTGGCGGCCCTGTCCAATGTGCTGCACCAGCAATCGGTGGACAACGTGTCGGACCGCGATGTAGACATCCTGGCGGTCAAAGTGCAGGGCGGCAAGGCGTGCGTGAACCTGGCCATGGTGCGCGGCGGGCGGCATTTGGGCGATAGACCTCATTTCCCGGTGCATGTGGAAGAGTCCGCCGTATTGCTTGACGACGAGGGCGCCTCGAATACGCCGCAAAGCGCGGAGTCGCAAGTGCTGGAGGCCTTTTTGGCGCAGCACTACCTGGGCGTACCCATGCCGGCGGTGCTGGTGGTGAGCGAAGCAGTGGACAAAAATTTGCTGGCGGCCTTGTCTGAGCAACATGGCTTTAAGGTCAGTGCCGTGCACCAGCCGCGCGAGCAGCGCCGCGCCTGGCTGGACATGGCGCAAACCAATGCCGCTTTGCAATTGGCCCGACTCTTGGCCGAAGAAGGCTCGCAGCAGGCCCGTACCCGCGCCCTGGCCGAGGCGCTGGACCTGGCCCTGGAAGATCTGGCGGCCTTGCGCATGGAATGCTTCGATATTTCGCATACCGCTGGCGAGGCTACCCAAGCGTCCTGCGTTGTCTTTCACCAGCACGCCATGCAAAACGCCCAATACCGGCGCTACCGCATCGAGGACATCACGCCCGGCGACGACTATGCCGCTATGCGCCAGGTGCTGACGCGGCGCTACGGCAAAGTCGCCGAGGCCCTGGCCCAGGCCAAGCACGAAGGGCGCCTGCCCTCAGTCCAGGAGCGCATGCCCGACCTGGTGCTCGTCGATGGCGGCAAGGGCCAGGTGTCTATGGCACGCGAGGTGTTTGTCCAGCTGGGGCTGGACCTGTCGCTGATCGTGGGCGTGGAAAAGGGCGAGGGGCGCAAAGTGGGGCTCGAGGAATTGGTTTTTGCCGACGGGCGTGACAAGGTCTATTTGGGTGCGGATTCGGCGGCGCTGATGCTGGTGGCCCAAATTCGTGACGAGGCGCACCGCTTTGCGATTACTGGCATGCGCGCCCAGCGGGCGCGGGTGCGGGTCGATGGCGGCAAGCTGGAGGAAATCCCCGGCGTAGGCCCCAAGCGCCGGGCCAAACTCTTGCAGCGCTTTGGCGGGGTGCGTGGCGTGGCCCAGGCCAGTGCCAACGATTTGGCCTCGGTGGACGGCATCTCTGTGGAACTGGCCGAAGAAATTTACCGCGCCCTGCACTGAGTGGCCTGGGATGTCATATTCCCCGTGCCACAATCACGCGCATGTTTCTGACCATCCCCACGATACTGACCTGGACGCGCATTTGTGCGATCCCGCTCATCGTGGGCGTGTTTTACGCGCCTGAGGCCTTTGCCACCTTGCCTGAGAAAAACCTGATCGCCACGGTGATGTTCGTGCTCTTCGCGCTGACCGATTGGCTGGACGGTTATTTGGCACGCAAACTGAACCAGACATCTTCTTTCGGAGCCTTTTTGGATCCAGTGGCCGATAAATTTCTGGTGTGCGCCTGCGTGCTGGTGCTGGTGCACTTGCAGCGGGCCGATGTGTTTGTGGCCCTGATCATCATCGGGCGCGAGATTGCGATCTCGGCATTGCGCGAATGGATGGCCCGTATTGGCGCAGTTAAAAGCGTGGCAGTGCATGCCATTGGTAAGCTCAAGACGGTGGTGCAAATGCTCGCTATCCCGTTTTTGCTGTTTGATGGCGTGGTGTTCGGCGTGCTCGATACCCATTGGTTCGGCACCTGGATGATCTGGCTGGCTGCGGTATTGACCGCCTGGTCTATGGTCTATTACCTGCAAAAAGCACTTCCCGAAATACGCGCCCGCAGCCACTAGGGGCCACGCTCTGGTGACCGCCGGTTTGCGCATAGAATGCCCGACTTGCCCGCGCGGGCTTGCCGGACATCACCCAAGGCAGGCCCCACCGGAATGCGGCGATAAAATCGCTGCAGCAGTCCGTGGTGTTGGTGTCGCACCAAAGTGCGCAGCCCGCGGACGTCAGATGAGAAGTTCAGGTGGGGTGATTAGCTCAGTTGGTAGAGCGGCGCCCTTAC
>CANKNK010000261.1 GCA_947483455.1 Comamonadaceae bacterium
ATTTTTCGCAAGATTTGTTATAGGAGGCTTTATGGCCACGTTCAAGAAGTTCAACAAAGACAAGCGCCCCAAGCGCAATACCCAATCGTTGCTGTTTAAGCGTAAGCGCTTTTGCCGCTTTACCGTCACCGGTGTGGAAGAGATCGACTACAAGGACATCGACACCTTGCGCGATTTCATCGCTGAAAACGGCAAGATTATCCCTGCCCGTTTGACCGGCACCCGCGCTATATTCCAGCGCCAACTCAATACCGCTATCAAACGCGCACGCTTTCTAGCGCTGTTGCCTTACAGCGACCAACACAAGATCTAAGGAGTTCGACCATGCAAATTATTCTGCTCGACAAGGTCGTTAACCTGGGTAATCTGGGCGAGATCGTGAAAGTCAAAGACGGCTATGCCCGTAATTTTTTGATTCCTTCGGGACGTGCACGCCGCGCCACCGAAGCGGCCAAAGCTGAATTCGAAGCGCGCCGCGTGGAATTGGAAAAAGCTGCTGCTGCCAAATTGGCCGCTAGCCAAAAGCTGGGCGAAAAGCTGGGTGGTACCTCCATCAAGCTGACCCAAAAAGCCGGCGTAGACGGACGCTTGTTTGGCTCAGTCACCAATGCGGATATCGCAGAAGAATTGGTCAAAGGCGGCTATGAAGTGGTCAAATCCAATGTCCGTATGCCCAACGGCCCCATCAAGGTAGTGGGCGATACCCAGGTCAGCGTGTCATTGCACACTGACGTGGTGGTCGACATCACTGTTTCGGTGTACGGCGAATCGACCTGATCGAGACCGATCGGGTTCAGGTTAAGCTGTAGGGTCTTGGCCCTGCGGCACCTGGCTCCAAAAGCCGCCTGGGTTCGCCCTCGCGGCTTTTTTAATGGAATATCGTCCCGTTGGGGCAGGGCGCTATGCCGCTCTGCATGGTGGCAAATAAAAGGATGGATGCATGTCTGAAGACGGTTTAATGCCGGACGATTTGTTGCCCGACAGGCAACTAGCGCAACTGCGCATTCCGCCCCATTCGATTGAAGGTGAGTCCAGCGTGCTGGGCGGCCTACTCTTGGACAACAACGCCTGGGACCGCGTCAGCGATGTCTTGCAGGAAGGGGACTTTTACCGCTACGAACATAAGCTGGTTTTCGCCGCTATCGGGTCTCTGGTCAACAGCAGCCGCCCGGCCGACGTCATAACGGTGTATGAGCATTTGCAAAGCCAGGGCCATGGTGAAGAGGTCGGTGGATTGGTCTATCTCAATTCACTGGCGCAGTACGTGCCCAGCGCAGCCAATATCCGTCGCTACGCTGAAATCGTGCGCGACCGCTCAATCCTGCGCAAGCTGGTCACCGCTAGCGACGATATCGCCACCAGCGCCTTTAATACGCAGGGACGCGCCGTCTCTGACATCGTGGACCAGGCCGAGCAAAAAATATTCAACATCGGCGAGCAGGGTAAGCGCAATAGCGACGGTTTTCAAGCCATGGACACCCTGGTCATCAAACTGCTTGATCGCGTGCAGGAGATGGCCGACAACCCCAATGACGTGACCGGCGTACCTACAGGTTTTTATGATTTGGATCGTATGACCGCAGGCTTGCAGGCAGGCGATTTGGTCGTCTTAGCAGCCCGTCCGTCCATGGGTAAAACCGCTTTGGCGATCAATATTGCCGAGCATGTTGCGCTGAACGAAGGGCTCCCGGTAGCGGTGTTTTCCATGGAAATGGGTGCGGCGCAACTGGCCGTGCGTATCGTGGGTTCGATTGGCCGTATCGACCAAAGCCATTTGCGCACCGGCAAGCTGACCGAGGAAGAATGGCCGCGCCTGACCGAGACGATAGAAAAATTACGCACGATTTCACTGCACATCGACGAAAGCGCAGGCCTGAGCTCGGGCGATTTGCGCTCCAGCGCGCGTCGCCTGTCGCGCAGCTGTGGGCAACTGGGTTTGATTGTGGTGGACTATTTGCAGCTGATGAGCGGCACCAGCGATGGTGAAAACCGCGCCACCGAGCTGGGCGAAATTTCCCGAGGCCTGAAGATGCTGGCACGCGAACTCAAATGCCCCGTGCTGGCCTTGTCGCAGCTCAACCGCAGTGTGGAGCAGCGACCCGACAAACGGCCCATGATGAGCGATTTGCGCGAGTCCGGCGCGATAGAACAGGACGCCGACATCATCATGTTTATTTATCGCGACGAGTACTACACCAAAGAGGCTTGCAAAGAGCCGGGTGTCGCCGAGATTATCATCGCCAAGCAGCGTAACGGACCCACCGGAACCGTCAAACTGGCCTTTCTGCGCAATATCACCAAGTTTGAGAACTTGGCGCACGGCGGCGGCGGGGACTTTTAGGCTGCTTCCCTACAGCACCTCGCTGGCGAAGTCGGCCAGGCGGGAGCGCTCACCGCGCGCCAGGGTGATGTGGCCACCGTGCGGCCAGCCTTTGAAGCGGTCCACCGCGAAAGTCAGGCCCGACGAGCCTTCCGTCAGATAAGGCGTGTCAATTTGCGCCAAATTACCCATGCAAACTATTTTGGTGCCTGGCCCTGCACGGGTGATCAAAGTCTTCATTTGCTTAGGCGTCAGGTTTTGCGCCTCGTCGATGATGACGTATTTGTTGAGGAAAGTGCGGCCCCGCATGAAGTTCATGCTCTTGATCTTGATGCGGCTGCGGATCAGCTCCGACGTCGCAGCACGGCCCCATTCGCCAGCGCTGCTATCGGTTTTGCCCAGCACTTCTAAGTTGTCGTCTAGCGCGCCCATCCAGGGGCCCATTTTTTCTTCCTCTGTGCCGGGCAGGAAACCAATGTCTTCGCCCACGCTCACCGTGGCGCGGGTGACAATAATCTCGGTGTAGCGCCGGTCATCGAGCACCTGCGTCAGCCCAGCGGCCAGCGCCATCAAAGTCTTGCCAGTGCCCGCGGTACCCGTCAGGGTCACAAAGTCCACGTCCGGGTCGGTCAGCAAATTCATCGCAAAATTTTGCTCCCGGTTGCGCGTGGTAACGCCCCAGACCGCATTTTTCAAATGGTTGAAATCGCGCAAGGTCTTGAGCACGGCGGTGTTGCCACGAATTTCAGTCACGCGGGCATACAAACTGGGCTCGCCGGGCGACTCAAAATAGACAAACTGGTTAATCAACATTTGCGGCACGACAGGGCCGTCAATTTTGTAAAAAGTGTGTTGGCCTTGCTGCCAGCTCTCAATTTTTTGCCCGTGGGTGGCCCAGAAATCGAGGGGTAAGGCCATCGCGCCCGAATACAGCAGATCGCCATCTTCCAAAGTCTTGTCGTTTTGGTAGTCGTCGGTGGCCAGGCCTAGCGCACGGGCTTTGACGCGCATATTGATGTCTTTAGACACCAGCACCACTTCACGCGGCGCATATTGGGTACGCAAAGCGGCCACCACCCCCAATATTTGGTTGTCCGCTTTGCCTTGCGGCAAGCTGCCTGGCAGGCTGTAGTCCAGCGCCAGGGTTTGAAACATGAGTTTGCCCTTCGCCTCGCGCTGGCCGGTGCTATTGAGCGCAAATCCGCTACTGATGTCGGCGCCCGGCGTGCCTGCTAGCGCGTCCAGCGTGCGGCTGGTTTGGCGTGCATTGCGCGCCACTTCGGTCATGCCTTTTTTGTGCCCGTCTAATTCTTCCAGCACAATCATCGGCAGAAAAATATCGTGTTCCTCGAAGCGGAACAAACACATCGGGTCGTGCA
>CANKNK010000262.1 GCA_947483455.1 Comamonadaceae bacterium
AATCAGTTATCAAGTGAGTTGCACATCCGATGCACCCACTGACGTTATCGCCGAAGAATTTAAATCGGCGCTTTGATCGTTAATGCTGGCGAGCCAAAGCGAAATCCAAGCAAGGGATCGGTCCGGTCACGGACTAGGTTGACTTCCTTTTAAGCCCGAACGCAATAAACAGCATCGCGAGCATGCTCAAGCCCATGGCAAGATAAGCGTGGCTAAATCCTGTCAGCCCGCCGCCTTCAAAGTCCGCAATGGCGCTGATGCTGGTTACAGCCAACAGCGTCCCCACGGCATTAAAAATATTGATCAAGCCCTGGGCCGTGCCGCGCAGGGTCGTCGGCGCCTCATCAATCGCAATCGAGCGCAGCGCGCCACTGACCACCACACCCAAGCCAATACCTACCAGTACAGAAGCCAACACGAACGCGCTAAAGCCGGTCTGTGGCATTGCGCTTTGTAGGTAGCCCAGCGTCAACAGCCCAAAACCAAAGATCACCATGTTGCGGGCGCCCAGACGGTTCAGTAGCCGCCCCGCCGCCATCGAACCCACCATGGAGCACAACACCAGAGGCATCAGCGCCAATCCGGCGTGCTCAACGCTGATCCCATAAGCCAGCGTGGCAATAGTGGTCAGAAACACAATGCCACCCATGGAGAATCCTACGCCCAGCGTCAGCAAATAGGTATATGCCAGTTGCCGATTTGCAAACAGCGCGATGGGAATAAGCGCATGCGCCTGGCGCCTCTCAATGGCCACCAAAGCGGCCAGCAGTACGCCACTGGCAAGCAGAAACCAGGGCCACAGCAGCATCCCGGTGGCCGAGTCCGGAAGGCGCGAAATCCCCAGCACCAGACACAGCAGGAACAACAAAGTCACGGTAATTCCCGCCGCGTCTATGGGCCCGGGTGCCGCGTCGGTGCGCCGGCCTGGCAAGGTGCGGGAACCCAACCACAGCACGACCAAAGCGACGGGAATATTGACCAGGAACAGCCAACGCCAGCCCACCGTGGATGTGAGCACGGTCGCCAGTGGCGGACCGAGCACGAAGGCCATGCCGTGGGTCGCACCAATTAGCCCTAGAACACGGCCCCGCCGCTCGGCGGTAAACACATCGCCAATCACCGCACTGGCTACCGGCGCAATGCCGCCTGCGCCGATGCCTTGTATCGCACGGCTGACCAGCAGCAGGTCAAAGCTGGGGGCGGCGGCGATGCACAAGGAGCCTACGGCGAAAAGCGCCACACTGGCCAAATACACCGGACGGCGCCCATGGCGGTCGCTGAAGTAAGCCATCAGCGCCGTGCTGCACAGCGAACTCAGGGAAAAAATGGTGGATAAAAGCCCAGCAGTACGGTTGTCGATACCATAGGCTGCACGCAATGCAGGCAGGACTGGCCCCACGATGGCTGAATCGAGCGCCGCCATAAAGACACCGACAAAAAGCACCTGCACCAGGCGGCGTTGAACTGCGTCATCCGCAGGTAAAGGAGTAGAAGCTTGGGTCTGCTGGTTCATCAAATTGACTGGATTGGGCTGGACATTTTTTGCTGCTAACGAGCAGCCGTGCAGCGTACTCGAAGCCCGCTACCGCCACATGCCCCGCCAGTGCGTTGCCGCGCCTGCAATTTTTGGGCTAGGACACACAGCAGCATTATTGCCGGGAATACCTGGGCATTCGTACTGATTCACACGCAACCGTTACCCGATACGGGATCCGGCCCCCTTTCGGTCCGGCAATCCGGCCAGCAAGGACCGGTAAGTTCTGGAAATCAGCGAACAAGCCGATCTACTCCTGGCTGAAGAACGCGTGAGACAAACCGCCATGGGCCTCTGATCAGGCGCTCGGCGGTTTCTACCCCGTCGCTAACTGGAGCGGCCTGCGCACCAGTGGCATCCACTTCAACTAGCGCTGGCAATGGCGAATCCTGTGCCCTGCCGCGCCTGGAACCGTGGGTGGGCATTCTCTGTGTAAAAATCCTTGAGCGGCGCTGGACTACCTAGAAGGCCCGCTGCGATTTTTTATCCTCAAGCGCCGACTTGCAAAAGTCGAAGCGCTTTTTTTAGGTATACATTTTGCAAAAATCGTCCTTATTTAGTGCAGTCTTGCGCTTGGCATTGCTTTACGGTGCGCTACTTTGCGGCAATGCAGTATTTTCTGCCGAAGAAGCGGTGCGCCCCGATGTAGGCAAACTCCTCAACAAAGCCCAGGAGTTGCATGGCTTAAAGGAATACGCCCAAGCCTTAGGGCAAATTGCCGACGTGGAAAAAATCGGCTCCCTCAACCCCCTGGAACGCTTTTTTACCGAGCGCATGCGCGCCATGGTGCTGATTTCCACAGATGACCAGGCTGGCGCGGCCAAAACATTGGAAGCCGCTTTGGCCAGCGAGCGCGGCAGTGAAGCCGATCGCATGGCAATGACCGAAAACTTGGTACTGACGCACTATCGCGCCAAGGCCTATGAGAAATCTGCTGCTTGGGCCGAGCGCTACCTCGCGCAAGGTGGCACCAACGCCGCCATCGCCAACGTGCAGATTCAAGCGCTATACCTCGCCAAGCAATACCCCAGCGCTGCCGCGCTGCTCGACAAGCAAGTCGCGGAGGCCATCGCAGCCAAGCGCAGGCCCACCGACGTGCAACTGCGTATGCTGGCCAGCGCCTACCAGCAAAGTAAAGACGACGCCAATTACCTCAGAACGGCCAAGATCATTGCCCGCTATTACCCCAAACCGGAAATTTGGAAGGAGCTGATCTACCGCGTACTGGCACGCAACGATTTCCCTGATGCTTTAGAGGCAGACAGCAACCGCTTGCTGCGTGCTACCAAGTCGCCCATCAAAACTTCCGAACTGTTGGCGCAAGCCAAACTGACCCTCTCCACAGGCTATGCCGGTGAAGCCTTCGACATCCTCTCTGCGGTAGATCGCAATAATTCCAGCCTCCCAGACAGTGAATTAACCCGCTTGGACGAAATGCTGGCTAAGGTCACCCGCATGCGCCACGAGGATGAGGCAGCCCTGTCCAGCCTGGTCGCCCGCATGGACGCGGCCAAAGAGCCCCACTTGCTGGTCAACGCCGCCCTGAGCCTGTCCTTTTTAGGCCAACATGCCCAGGCCTTAGCCATGGTGGACAAAGCCTTGTCCAAACCAGGCTTACGCCAGCCAGAGATGGCCAAACTTCGCAAAGCCTATGTATTGGTACGCGCCGACAAGCGCGAGGAAGCGCTGGCCTTGCTGGAGGCGATCACAGGCGCAAGCCCCGAGGCCGAGCTGGCCGACCTGTGGCGCATCTTCTTGCAAAACAGCAACTAACGATCTGCGCCAGGCGGGCTAGCTAAACGACGGTGATTGAGGATCAAAACACGCGGCCAGCGATGGCGGCAACTCAGGCACCTGCCGGACAAGGTACTCTCGAATGAATGGAGCAGCTTTCCACGGCTTCGTGTAACCGCTCCAAACCGCATTGCTCACGATGTGGGGCTCCGCTCCTGAAAAATCTATCAGTACCACTGCCGGCAATAACTCAGCAAACTCCGCCTCCGCTACAAGCCATGGATCCATACTCCAAGCACCAGCAAGACGGACGGATGCAGAATGGGGCGGGCTGTAGGCGCTGATGAGTTTGACGGTGATTTGATACTTCTCGTCTCCGGGCTGAAGGCGCGCGACGCCATTGCAGTTTCTCGTCATTTGTGTCCATTG
>CANKNK010000263.1 GCA_947483455.1 Comamonadaceae bacterium
CGCTTGAAGCGCTTGCAGAGCCTCAAAATTTGCCAACAACCGCGTCCGCCATGCTGAAAACTTGGATCCGCCTCCTGCTCGCGGCCTGGCTGGTGTTGCACTTCGCAAGTGCGCAATCCGCTAGCGTGCCCGAGCGCCTGCAATGGCAGGATGCGCGCCATACAGGCCTCCCCCCACCAGCGGGCGATTCCGCATGGCAAGCGGCGGGCAAAGAGGTGGGACTCGGCTTGGATGCTGGCACCCAGTGGTTGCGTCTGCGCGTAACCACCCACGCACGGGAAGACCTCTATCTTGCGCTGCGCCAAGTAGGTGTCGATGATCTCGCAGTCGCGGTGCAAGACGCTTCTGTCCCCGAGGACAGTCCCGCTTTGCAGACACCTCCCGCAGCGATGACGGCCTTGAATGCGCAGGATATGCGTGCTGGGAAGCGCTTGCTGCGCGGATTCGATATGCCCACTGGTGAAGCTATTGTTTGGATCAGGGCACGCGGCCAAGGGGTGGGCTGGTTCCAGGCCGATGTGGTGAACGCGGATGAACTCGCACGGCAGCGCTTGGCGGACGGCGCAATCCGTGCCATGCAGCTGACGTTTTCGGTACTGCTGGTGATGGTCAATATAGCGCTGTACCTGCAAAGCCGCAAAAAAGTATTTCGCCAGATGGCCATGCTGGGTTTGCTTTCGGGGCTCTACCAGTTGCAACTGAGCGGCCTTTTTATCGGCCTGCTCGGTCAAGGTTTGAGCACCTTTGTGAGTATCCATGCGTCGATGACTCTGCTCATGGCTTGCGCCAGTCTGTATGCCATTGCTGCGTTACTGGCCTCCCCGCGCTTCAAGCGAGTTTATGCGCGCGGCTTTTCCGCGCTTTTAGGAGGCAGCTTGTTGATGACTATCTTGGCCTTCAGCACGAAACAAAGCGCGCTGAACCTGGCTGCAGCGGGCTTGCTGGTGGTGGCGCTGTGCGGCCTTTGCGGTGATTGCGCAAGGCAGTGGTTGCAACAGCCCGCGCGGCCTAAAGGTCTGATGCACCGTCTACTGGCCGCCATGTTTTTGCTCCTCCTAGGTATTCAATTGAGCATCTTGGGTCCGATGTTTTCACCCTCGCTACACCTGGCATGGGCCGACCCATTGCAGGCCTTGAACCTACCGGTAATTTTCTTGGCCTGGCTGGCTAAACTGCTTTGGCGCCAGCAAAGGGCGCAATCGATGAGTGACCGCCGCCGACAAACCAATTTACAAAAGCTGCAAGAGCAACGCAACATCAACCGTCTGCAGCAACTATTTATTTCGATGCTGGTACATGAAATCAAGACACCCCTGACCGTTGTCCAGCTAGGCAGCAGCGCGCTGGCGAAAACCGACATCACCCCCGAGCGAAAGCAAGCCTGGGATGTACGCATGCAGGCGGCGATCGATGGCATCGTCCACATCTTGGACAACTGCAGCCAGACCGAGCGCTACGAGGGCGGCGTGATGGCCGTTTCGCTGAGTGATTTTTTACTGACAGATTCCCTGGCCTTGGTCATGCGTCAGGCAGTGGTGCATGCCCGTGAGCAACCCGAGTTGCTGCAATTGCGCTGCGAAACACCGATAGACACGCTGCGCTTGCGCAGTGACGTCAACTATTTTCAGATCATCCTCCATAACTTAATCAGCAACGCCCTCACGTATTCAGCGCCTGGCAGCACCGTGCTTCTGCGAGTAAGCCAATTCGCAAGCGGGCAAGGTGCCCCCATGGTCCAATTTGCCGTCAGCAATGTCAAAGGGGCCGCCGGTCATCCGGATCCAGCCAAAGTGTTTGAACGCTACTACCGTTCACCCGCCGCAAGCGGTATTTCGGGTACCGGTTTAGGGCTATGGTTATCGCAACAACTGGCCGAGCGGCTGGGCACCAAAATTCAATTGACGCTGGAGGCTGACCGCGTGGTGTTTTGGTTCACCCTGTCAGTCGATGGCAGGGGCGCCGCAAGCGCCTAACGTACGGACAATGCGTTTTTCCTGTTACCCATAATCTGCGCCATGCCGCTCACCGACATCATCATCGTAGAAGACAACCTTGCCATACGAGAAGCGCTGGCGGAGTATTTGCTTGATGACGGCTTTGTGGTGCGCACGGCCGGCGATGGCGCCACCTTGGATTTGCTGTTGCAAGCGCGGCCTGCGGACGCCCTGATATTGGATCTGAACCTTCCCCATGAAAATGGCTATGCCATTGCAAAGCGTGTACGGCAATCGCTCCCAGCCATCGGCATTTTGATTTTGTCGGCCCGCTTAAATGCCGGTCCATCGGACCCACAAGCTTCGGTGGCTGACCTGCAACTGGCTAAGCCCGCAGAACCGCAAGCTTTGGCCCAAGCGGTGCGCGCGGTATGTGCGCTTGCGTTGGCGCGACGCAGCTCAAAATCCGGCTAAAACCTTCTCTGCACATCCTCAGCCAGCGCGCCAATGCGCCGCTAAAATGCACTTTCGCGCGTCTGACAGGCGCAATGCCCCCAGCCCCTCCCGGAGTCGTTTCATGGCCAATTCCCAGCAAATGGCAAGCGCGATACGCGCGCTTGCTATGGACGCAGTTCAACAAGCCAACTCCGGGCACCCCGGCGCACCCATGGGCATGGCCGATATGGCAGTAGCGCTGTGGGGCCAACACCTGCAACACAACCCCCTGAACCCGCACTGGGCCAATCGCGACCGCTTTGTGTTGTCAAACGGCCACGGCTCCATGCTGATCTATGCCTTGCTACACCTGACGGGCTACAAGCTACCCATGGCGGAATTGAAGAACTTTCGCCAATTGCACAGCAAAACCGCTGGCCATCCCGAAGTCGATGTCACCCCCGGCGTCGAAACCACTACCGGCCCGCTAGGCCAAGGCATCACCAATGCTGTGGGCATGGCCATGGCCGAAAAACTGTTGGCTGCCCAGTTCAACCGCGAAGGCCACGCCATCGTAGACCACCACACCTATGTGTTTTTGGGCGACGGCTGCATGATGGAAGGCATTAGCCACGAAGCCTGCGCCCTGGCGGGCGCCTGGAAGCTGGGCAAGCTGATCGCGCTGTACGACGACAACGGCATTTCCATCGATGGCCAGGTCACGCCCTGGTTTATCGACAACACCGCGCAGCGCTTTGCCGCCTATGGTTGGAACGTGATCGACAAAGTGGACGGCCATGACGCCCAAGCGGTATCGCAGGCCATAGCAAAAGCCAAAACCAGCAGCGACAAGCCCACCCTCATCGTTTGCAAAACCTACATCGGCAAAGGCAGCCCCAACCGCGCCAACACCGCCAAAGCCCACGGCGAGCCCCTGGGTGCAGAAGAAATCAAACTCACACGCGAAGCCATTGGCTGGGCGCACCCGCCATTTGTGGTGCCCAAAGCGGTCTATGCAGACTGGGATGCCAAAGACGCAGGGCGCACGCGCGAGAAAGAGTGGAATACCCGCTTTGCCGCCTACAAAGCCGCGCATCCGGACCTGGCCAAAGAATTTGTACGCCGCATGAAGGGTGACTTGCCCAAGGGTTTTGTGCAAACCGCCGTTGACGCGGTATTGGCCGCCCATGCCAAAGCCGAAACCGTGGCCTCGCGCAAAGCCTCACAACTGGCGCTCGAGCATTTCACCGCAGCCTTGCCCGAGCTCCTAGGCGGCTCGGCGGACCTGACCGGCTCCAACCTCACCAACACCAAATCTAC
>CANKNK010000264.1 GCA_947483455.1 Comamonadaceae bacterium
CGCACGCTTGGCGATGGAGCGGGGGTCGCGGTCATAGGCTTTGCCGTCGCTAGGCTCGACCACATCGCAACTAATGAACAGGGTGGTCTCTTCAAAGAAGGGGTCGATGTTGGCGGTATTGGCGTCGGGCATGAGCTGCATGTCCGAGGCTTCAATGCCTTTCCATCCGGCGATGGACGAGCCGTCAAAGGCGTGGCCGGATGTGAACTTGTCTTCATCAAAATGCGAGATGGGCACGGTCACGTGCTGCTCTTTACCACGGGTGTCAGTGAAGCGGAAGTCAACAAACTTGACTTCGTTCTCTTTCACCATTTTCATCACATCTGCGACGGTCTTGGCCATCAAATACTCCTGTTGCACGGTTGTAAAAAAGGGATTGCTTGCGAGTTATCGCAGTTTCTATGCCAGCGCCCTCAAGGCGCGCACAAAGCGCTTTCTCCACCCCGTATTCTGCCTTGTCCGGCTTGCGATCCTAGACAGCGCACGATGGCTGAATTTTTCCAACGCACCATTTACGCGCATTATTGCACCGATTAAGTGCATTTAAATAGACGATAGAGGGTTTGGTTTACCTGCGCACCAATTCAGGGCCCATAACAACGCCGAAAGCGACCAGACCCTGTTTTAGCGTTTCAAACGCCGGCCCTGCCGCATCAGGCGCTCCCTTGACGCCCAACTCGATATGCCGACCGTACTGTGGATGGTCAACGCTGGGCAAGCTAAACACCTTGACTGGGTGGGCGTCTTGCACGCTTTGCATCAGCGGCGTCAGCGTCGCTTCCATAGCGCCCATTACGATAAGCGACAACTCCACATGCGCGTCGCGTGTGAAATACGCTTGGTAACAGGTGTCCAGGACCCATTCCATCATCGGCCAGGCCATTACTGGAAAGCCCGGCACAAAATGGACAGCGCCAGCACCCTGCCCCTGGCAACTGAAGCCGGCAATCTTGTTATAGGGGTTGGGAATCAGGGTGGAACCTTGAGGAAAGCGGCCCATATCCAGGCGGTGGACATTGTCTTGCCGCTCGGGCTCGAAGACATGCCCGTTTTCCAAAGCAATGTCGCGCATGCGCTGCCAGATCAGGTCGCGGGCACCCGGGTGCAACTCTAGGGGCAGACCAAGCGCGGCGGCGGCGCACTGGCGCGTATGGTCATCGGGCGTTGCGCCAATACCGCCGAAGGAAAACACGACGTCGCCGCTGGCAAATGCATCGGCCAGGGTTGCGGTGATGCGCTGCGGTTCATCACCCAGGTAATGCGCGTAGGCCACTTGCAGGCCACGTGCGCCCAGCAGTTCGATCGCTTTGGGCAGGTGCTTGTCGGCACGCTTGCCCGAGAGTATTTCGTCGCCGATGATGATGAGGCCAAAGTGCATGCTGGGCTTAGGAAATAGGAGGTAGTCCCGCGGCCGGCGCTACGGTCTGTATGGGCGTTGCCTCCACTTCTGGTAGGGGCCGGGTCGGCACAAAAAGCTCGGCTTCGTGCGCCGCGCGCAATGCGCCTAAGGCGGCCAAGCAATAGTGGATAAACCATAGCGAAGCAAACACAAACACGACGGTATAAAGCCATACCGACAAGGGCAACAACAGGGGCGCCATGGCAATCGCCATCAATCCCATAGACCACAAGAGACTGGGCGTCGCGCCCAAAAATCCGACCACCAAGCCCATGGCCATCAGCGCGCCTTTGTGGGTGGCCAAAATGGTTTGCCGCTCCGCGCTGCTGGCATGATCGGCCAGCGCATCAAAGGCCATGACGCGGTAGGTGAGCCAGGCCCAAATTGCTGGCGGCAAAACCAACACCAGCGGCGGCACAATCCACATCGGCGATGACACGATGGTGGCGACCAGTGCGAGGACACAGGAAATCAGCGACCAACCCAAGCTGGCCACAAATGAAGCGCCATGGCGGCGCTCCAATGCCGAAAAACGTCGGCCGGCCACGATACGCACCAGCGCGGGCGTCATCGTGGTGGACACCAGCAGTACCGTACATACCACCACCAATGGCGTCAGCACCACAATGAGAATTAAAGGTGCCAGCATGGTCTTCAGCGCAGGCAGCCCAACAGCGGATAACCAGGCCGCCAGGCTCGTGACAAACACCGACGCATCGAGCATGGCAAGCACGGCTTCCTGCGTGCTTTGCCAGAAAAAATAGGCCAGCACGCTCGCGGCCCCCATGGCCAGAAGCAAGGGCATCAGTGACAGGAGTATGACTTTGGGGTGCAGGCAATACAACACCGCCCGCCAAAAGGACGAAAGCAACAAACCCATATATGCCTCCTTGGTTTTTCGCATTGTCGACGAGAAACCTCAGGCCCGACCCAATAAACGCAATACACCACGCCATTGCTGTGACCAAAAGCCCTGCCCATAGTCACGGCCCTGCTCCACCTGGTCGCGCACACCGGTGGCGGGATAGGCCAGGGTGAAATCGGCCGTGCCAAACAGCATGTCCCACCAGGGCAGCAATACCCCGAAGTTGCAGCCACCCAATACCACCGGTGCACCGGTGGCACGGGGCGCCGGGCTTTCGTGGCCGATGCCGATGGCATGGTGCATGCGATGAAAACGTGGGCTCACCCACAGGCGTTCACCAACGACTCCAAACCAAACGCGCAAATTGGCGTGCTGCAAGTTTTCGCTGATCTGCATCAAAGCCACCAATGCCACGAACTGACCCGGTGCCATGCCGATGAGCACCGCCAAGAACACAAAAAAAACATCGCGCAGTACATCGTCCAACAAGTGGTTGCGGTTATCGCTCCACATGGTCATTTGGCGCTGCGCATGGTGTAGCGCATGCAGACTCCACCACCAAGATATTTGGTGCTGGGCCCGGTGAAACCAGTAGTTGAAAAAGTCAAACACCAGCAAGTACAAAACAAAACTGACCAGCGCATGGCCCGTCACGTCCGGCCAGATATCGTCCAGGTGAAAAGTGGGCAGTCCCCAGACCCGCAGCGCGCCGATAGCGGCATCCAAATGCGGGTCTACGATGAAAAACAATGCCAAGCGAAACAGACCCAAGCGGTGCAACAGCGTGTAGAAAATATCGGTGCGTATGGTGGCCGCATCGGTCACAGGCTCTGCCGGACGCCAGCGCTGCAAAGGACCGATCACGCTGATCAAGACCGCCATTTCCAGCAGGCCAAGCAGCATCCATTCCGTCGCACTAAAGGCCTGGTCCAGATAACCACCAAATCCCATAGCAAACACCAAAGGCCCAATGCAGGCCTCGAACAACCAGGCCTGCACCGTGGCAAAGTAGTCAATCAGGGTGTCCATGGCAAGCTGCTATCCGGGATGGGCCGCAATCCAGGCCAGGTAGCTGGGGTGGCTGCGCAGGGTAGCAAAGCAAAACCCCCGCTCTTTGAGACCCACTATCAGCGGTTCCAACACGGCGGGCGCCCAAGCGTCTTTGCGCGACCAAATGCCCAGATGCGCCATGAGTATGTCGCCGCTGCGGATATCGCGCAGCGCTTTGGCCAGCAGCGCCTGGTTGCTGTATTTGTCGCTGGGCAATTCGTCGCCCAGAAAACCGGCATCGGCCCAGCCCACATGCGCAAAACCGCAAGCGCGCGCAGCGGACAGCAACGCGGGCGAGGTTTTGCCGCCTGGGGCTCGGAACAAGGGCAAGGCAGGCTGCCCGGTGAGCGCACTCAGGCGCGTGGC
>CANKNK010000265.1 GCA_947483455.1 Comamonadaceae bacterium
ATACGCGGTGTCACCTTCGCCACGCAGTCAGCCAAGGCCTGGGCTTTCAGAAAACCGGGCAATTCAAACATGCCCGCCGCGTCCAAGTCAGACCGGCAGTGCTGCACCAGCGCAAGCCAAGGCTCGGAGCCGGGCTGGTCCAGCGGGTAGGCTTGTAGGTCGATGAGGGTGGAGATGGCGGAGTTCATGGCACCATGATAAGGAGTTACAGGTGGCGAGCGGATGCCACTGGCGCACGCCCCGTGAGCGGCCATCGTTTTCAGAGCGAGGGCGCAAGCTTAAAAGGCCAGATAACTGGCCCATACCAAGGCCACCGCAGCCACTATCGAAGCCCATGCACCGATCAAGTTGCCCGCAAAAACCAGCTTGGCAGCCACTGGCCCTTGGGAAGACAAGCCCCGGTGTCCTAGGACGGGCGCCAGCGTCAGCGCTACTACAAAAGCATAAGACGAAACGATCAAGGACAGCGCGATGGTCCACTGTAAGGACGCTATGTCCGGCAATCCAGGCAGCAGGGCCGCCACCACCAGCATCAATATGGCACCCATGGGTAGGCTCGCATGCGCAACCCGCCAGGCATGCACCACGTGCGCGGGCGCATCACGATTGATGGCCCGCGCATAGGGTGCGCCACACAGTAATCCGTACAGCAAAACGATGGAACCATGAAACATGAGATAGTGTGCCGAAGTGTTCATAAGGACCGCCCTGAGTTTGTTATTTAGAGCGCCAGTTTATGTAAATACTGCCCACCATAAGGCCTTTGCCCTGCGCCGACTTGCGCTACAGTCTCTCGCCACGCCCGGCGCCTTGGCCGCGGCGATAAGCAAACAAAGGAATTCACCATGTCGATTACCGGTCGTTGCTATTGCGGAGCCATTGCCTACGAAGCCACTGGCGCGCCGCAGTTGTCGCTGCAATGCCATTGTCGCGAATGCCAATACATTTCCGGGGGCAACCCCAATGTGGCGATGGTGCTGCCCTTGGACGGCTTTCGCTTTACGCGTGGCGAACCCAGCACCTTTCAACGCAGCGATATAGAAAGCCCGGTGACACGCTTTTTTTGCAGCCACTGCGGCACCTCGCTGGGCACCCAAAGCCCTAAGCGGCCCGGCGCCATGATTGTCAAAGTGGGTACGCTGGATGACCCTTCCGTCTTCAAGCCGACGGTGGCGATTTTTACCATCGACAAACAGCCGTTTCACCACATCCCCGACGACTTGCCGGCCTACGAGCGCCGCCCGGGCTAATCCGGGGCAGACTCTACTTCCAGCGCACCGGCTCGATATCAACGGTTGTGCTGGCATCGCCAAGCGTCAGCACACCTTCTTGCACCGTCGCTTGCAATTGCATGCTGCGCTGGGCCAGGGGAATCAGCGCTTGTGAAGCCAGGGTGGGTACACGGTACACGCGCAGGTTTTGCGGGCGACTGAGTTTGCTCTCCATGCTGCGCCACCACACTTCGGCGGCATGGTTAAAACAGTACAACAGCACTTGGTCTGACTTACCGCAGGCTTTGATCAGCGGCTTGTCCTCGGGTTGGCCTACCTCGATCCATACCCGCGTGCGGCCGGTGAAATCGCGCAGCCAGACATCGGGCTCGTCCGGGTCGGACAGACCGGCGCCAAAAGCCAAGGTACCGTCACCGTTGCACACGCTGTTCAGGGTATGCGCCTGCAAGGCCAGTGCACAAAGTCGCACCATCATGCGTTCGTCGGTTTCGCTGGGATGGCGGGCCAGCGTCAGCGTGTGGTCGGCGTAATAGCTGTTGTCGATGTCTGCAATTTGCAGGTTTGCTTTGAAAATCGTTGATTTGAGGGCCATGCGCCGATTGTGACCGAGTGCCCCCTGCGTCCAGGCCTGCGAAAATCAGGCCACTTCTCACCCTTAGCGATGAATCCTATGCAACAACGACTCACCATCCTGACCGGCGCCTCGCGCGGCATGGGCCTGGCCATGGCCGAACAACTGCTGCAACCCGGCGCGCGCTTGCTGTGTATCTCCCGAAAGGCCAATGCCTCGCTCGACGCCTTGGCCGCGCAGCGCGGTGCCCTATTGGAGCAATGGCAGGCAGACCTGGCCGACGCGGCGCCGGTGGCTGCGCGCTTAAGCGCCTGGTTGCAGGCACAAGTCCCTGCGACACTGCAGTCGGCCACGCTGATCAATAACGCGGGCGTGATCTCTGCCCTGGCCCCGGTGCGCGACGGGCAAGCGGCTGACCTGGCCAATGCCTTGCGCGTCGGATTGGAAGCGCCCCTGCTGTTGTGCGCTGCGTTTTTGGGCGCGACGCGCCACTGGACGGCGCCGCGCAAGGTGCTCAATATTTCTTCGGGTCTGGGTCGGCGCGCCATGGCCTCCTCGGCCAGCTACTGCGCTGCCAAAGCGGGCCTAGACCATTTCAGCCGCAGCCTGGCGATGGAAGAGGCCTTACAAGCCCATGGCGCCAAGGTGTGTTCGCTGGCGCCCGGCGTCATCGCCACCGATATGCAGGTGCAATTGCGCAGTGCCGACCCCCAAGCATTTCCTGACATTGGCAACTTTCAGGCCCTGCACGAACGCGGCATGCTCAGCAGCCCGGATGAGGCCGCAGCGCGCATCCTGGCCTACCTGGAGCGGGCGGACTTTGGTACCGACCCAGTCGCCGACGTGCGCGGTTGATAACCGCAAGGGCGTAAGCCGCCTGTACGCATGGACCGGGAAAATCGGGTCTTGTTCAGGCTTTAGCGCCTCCGCTGTATTTTTTAAAACGAAGGAAAAACCATGTCCCGTGAAGTAGTTGTTGTCAGCGCGGTGCGTACCGCTATTGGAACTTTTGGCGGCAGCCTGAAAGATGTCCCGCCCACCGAACTGGCTTCGCAAGTGGTGCGCGAATCGCTGGCGCGTGCGCAAGTGGACGGCAAGGATGTAGGCCATGTGGTCTTTGGCCATGTGGTCAATACCGAGCCCAAAGACATGTACCTGTCGCGGGTAGCAGCCATCGGTGGCGGATGCGGCCAGGGCACGCCTGCCTTTAATGTGAACCGTCTGTGCGGTTCGGGCCTGCAAGCGATTGTCAACGCCAGCCAAAGCATTTTGTTGGGCGATGCCGACATCGCCATCGGTGGTGGCGCAGAAAACATGAGCCGGGCACCGTTTGCCTCGCTCAATATGCGCTGGGGCGCACGCATGGGCGACGCCAAAATGACCGACATGATGGTCGGGGCGCTGCACGACCCCTTCCAAAATATCCACATGGGCGTAACCGCTGAAAACATCGCCGCCAAATGGGGCATCAGCCGCGACGAGCAAGACGCGCTGGCGGTAGAAAGCCACAACCGCGCCCAACGCGCCACCGAGGCGGGTTACTTCAGCAGCCAGATCATGCCGGTCATCCTCAAGAGCCGCAAAGGCGATGTGGCTTACGCCACCGACGAGCATTTCCGTCCCAATTGCACCGCTGCCGAGTTGGCCAAACTAAAGCCTGTTTTCCTGAAAGAAAACGGCACTGTCACCGCGGGCAATGCATCGGGTATCAACGACGCGGCGGCGGCTGTGGTATTGATGGAAGCCCGTGTGGCCAATGCACGCGGCCTCCAGCCCCTGGCGCGTTTGGTCGCTTATGCGCATGCCGGTGTGGACCCGCAGTACATGGGCATCGGCCCGGTGCCTGCCAG
>CANKNK010000266.1 GCA_947483455.1 Comamonadaceae bacterium
GATTACATCGGCGTGAGCAAGGCCGGCCCCTACAAAGCGGACAGCTACCGGTATTGATGCGCCACTGAATGCGCATTGACCAATTGCTGGTGCACCGCCAGCATGCCAGCACCCGTTCGCAGGCGCAGCGTCTGATTGCCGATGGGGTTCTGTGGCAGCAAGGGGAGGCGTGGAAACGCGTCCTCAAAAACGGCGACGAGGTCCCAGAGGACGCGCCGCTGCAGCTGCTCAATACCGCAGAGGCGCGCTATGTGTCGCGCGGTGGCCTCAAGCTAGAGGCCGCCCTGGCGCATGTGCAATTGGACGTCAGCGGCATGGCATGCCTGGATGTGGGCCAGTCCACCGGAGGCTTTACCGACTGCTTATTGCAGCACGGCGCGGCATCGGTGGTGGGCGTGGACGTGGGCAGCGCGCAGTTGCATCCGCAATTGCGCACCGACCCGCGCGTGCTCTGTGTAGAAAAAGTCAATGCGCGTGCTTTGACCGCCGACGATTTGCTGCAAGCCTATGAGGACAGCATCGGCGAGCAAGGTCTGTTTGATAGTGACGCAAACCCTGACGATGAGGACGAGGCGGCGCACACCTTTGCACCCTCTTTTGATTTGATCGTGGCGGACTTGTCATTTATCTCGCAAACCCTGGTCTTGCCCGCTGTGCTCGCCCTGCTCAAGCCGGGCGGTAGCTTGCTCACCCTGGTCAAGCCGCAGTTTGAACTGCAGCCCGGCCAGGTCGGCAAAGGCGGCATTGTCAAAGACGCATCTTGGTACCCCTTCGTAGAGCAGCGCCTGCGTGATGCATGCGCAGCCCTTGGCCTGGTGGTCACTGCGTGGTTCGAATCGCCGATTGCAGGGGGCGACGGCAACCGCGAATTTTTTATCTTCGCCCGGCATCCGGGTCTTGACAATTTTTCCGAATGAGAACGCCATGTTTTCTACTCCACGGGTTCCAGTCAGTCTGGAATTCTTTCCTCCCAAGACAGGGGAAGGCGCTGACAAACTGCGCCTAGTGCGCCAGCAACTTTCCGTTTTACAGGCCCGCTTTTGCTCTGTCACCTATGGTGCCGGTGGCTCCACCCAAGAGGGTAGTCTGCGCATCGTCGCCGAACTTGCTAGGGAAGGCGAGCGCGCCGCTGCGCACTTCACCTGTATCCATGCGACACAGGATTCGGTGCGTGCCCATTTGCACACTTTGCACTCCTTAGGTGTACGCCGTTTGGTGGCCTTGCGCGGCGACTTGCCCGAGGACTATGTGCCGGGCGACTTCCCGTACGCGAGTGACCTGGTAGCTTTTGTGCGCAGGGAAACCGGTAAGGACTTTCACATCGAAGTGGCTTGCTATCCCGAAACGCATCCGCAGGCCGCGTCCCCGCAAGACGATGTACGCGCGTTTGCCGCCAAAGTACACGCAGGTGCGGATTCGGCCATCACCCAGTACTTTTACAACGCCGATGCCTACTTCCGTTTTGTCGAAGAGACGGCGGCTTTAGGGCTGGATATCGACGTGGTGCCGGGCATTTTGCCGATTGCCAATACCAGCCAGTTGCTACGATTCTCAGCGGCCTGCGGCGCGGAGATCCCGCGCTGGATACGCCAGCGCTTGGAGAGCTTTGGCCAGGACATGGCCTCGGTGCAGGCCTTTGGGCTGGAGGTAGTGAGCCGCTTGTGCGAGCGATTGCTTGCCGGTGGCGCGCCGGGCTTGCATTTCTACACACTCAACCAGAGTGCCCCTACGCTGGCGATTTGCCGGGAGTTGGGTCTGGGCGGCGCGCTGTCGCAGCCGCAGCGCGCGGTGCATTAGCGCAGGGGCTGCCTCGCGGCAGCTTTAGCCGCCCGACTCCAGCGTATGCCGCGCATGGGTGTCTTGCTTGAGCGTCTGCACCAATTGCGGTAGCGCCAACGCCAATTGCGCTTTGAGGGTAAAGGGCGGGTTGATCAGAAACACGCCGCTGGCGGGCAGGCCCGGGCGCACCGTTTCGCCGGCATCGTCTTGCAGCAGTTTGCTCGATTTGACGGTCAGGCTGATGTCCAGCCAGCTTTTGCCTGCTTTATTGGCCAAGGTGCGCAGTTTGCGCGGCAGATCGTGCGCTTCCGGGCGCGGGATGATGGGGTACCAAACCATGTAACTGCCGGTGGCAAAGCGCGTCATGGCGTCGGCCACCATCGCTGCCACCCGGCCATAGTCGCTTTTGATTTCATAACTGGGGTCACACAGCAAGAGTGCGCGGCGCGAAGGCGGCGGCAAGAATTTTTTCACCGCTTCAAAACCGTCCTCGCGCGCAATGGCCACTTGCCGACCGACCTCTAGTTGCGCAACATTGGCGGTGAGCGTTTTGCTGTCGGTGGGATGCAGTTCAAACAGTTTGAGTTTGTCGCGCCCGCGCAGCGGCTGCTGGCAAATAAAGGGCGATCCCGGATAGATTTTCCACTGGCCTACTGCATTGAATCCGGCCACCATGTCCAGGTAGTCTTGTACCAGCGGCGCCCAAGGCTGCGCGGGACTGGTCTGGGCCAGCTTCAAAAAGCCTTGGCTGGCCTCGGCGCTGGTCTGGGCGTAGTCTCCGTCTAAGCGGTACAAACCGGCCCCTGCATGCGTGTCCAGCACGGTAAATGGGGTTTCTTTGAGCGTCATGTGCTTGAGCAGCGCCAGCAAAACCATGTGTTTGAGCACGTCGGCATGGTTGCCCGCGTGAAAAGCGTGTCGGTAACTGAACATGGCAGCGATGGTAACCGCCAGCCGCTGGCGCGACAGGGCTTGGCCGGACAATCGCAGCTTTTACATCGATAAGTATTCGTGGACTTTTTTTCACCCCCCAGTTCTTTGAGCGCCGCCTTTGCGCTATTGCTGCAGCACCCGCAGTTTGCGCAGGCCTTGGGCTTATCGCTGTGCAGTGGCGTAGCGGCGACGCTGTTGGCTCTGGGTGCCAGCGCCTGCATGCTGTCCACGGGCTGGGGTTTGCATACGCGGCGCCAGCCTGCAGCGTTGTTGCCCGCCATGCTGGCCTTGCCGCATGTGGCCTTCGCATGGGGCTGTGTGCTGTTGCTGGCACCCACAGGCGCCTTGGTGCGTATTTTGTTTACCGCGCTACGACCTTGGGCGGACGCAATGCCCTGGCCCTTAGATGCGCCACCGCCCTGGCAAAGCACGCAAGACCCCTGGGCCCTGGGTTTGGTACTGGTGTTGGTGTGCAAAGAAATTGCGTTTTTGTTGTGGGGCGCATTGGCATATATGCAGCGGCCCGATGTGGCACACGCCTGGCAGGGGCAACTGCGTGTCGCGGCCACGCTGGGCTATAGCCTGCCATCGGCCTGGTGGCGCGTGGTCTGGCCGCAGTTGCTGCCGCGCATGGCCGGGCCGCTGCTGGCGGTTTGGGCCTACAGCCTGTCGGTGGTGGACGTCGCCTGGATCATCGGGCCCGCCGCGCCGCCCACGCTGGCCGTACTGGCCTGGCAGTGGCTGCAGGATGCCGACCCCCGCATCTACGCCCAAGGACTGGCTGCCGTGTGCTGCCTCTTGCTGTGCACGGTGCTGGTGGCCGGCCTGGCATGGGCGCTGTACCGCATCGACTTGCGCTGCTGGTCCTCGGCGCGCTGGACGCGTGGGCCGCAGCCTGTCATCGATGCCTTCGACCAAGCAAGCGGCATAGAGCAA
>CANKNK010000267.1 GCA_947483455.1 Comamonadaceae bacterium
CGGAAAGCCCGCGCCGCCTAAGCCGCGCAGACCCGAGTCTTCCATGGCTTTGACAATAGATTCACCAACTTGCTTGCCCTCAGACAAGGCTGCGGCCAACTGGTAACCGCCTTGTGCCAGGTAAGCCTGCAATCCCACGTAAGCGGGAGAAACCTTCACATCGGTCTGGGCTGGCGACACTGTTTGCTCGCTATACGCGGCGGCATCAAATACAGCGTCTTGCGCGGCAGGCGGATGTTGGCAGGCCTGCGCTTGCACGACAGCGGCGACACGCTCGGGCGTGGCAAAGGGCACCGGGTTTTGGTCCACCACGGCAGCAGGGGCTTGTTCGCAGCGCCCAATGCAAGGCGCTGCAATTACACGCACATCATCGCGCCCCAAAATCGCCGGCAAGCGGGCCAGCAAGTCTTTGGCACCCGCCATTTCACAGCTCAGGCCATCGCACACGCGCACCGTGATGGCGGCGGGCTGCGCATCACCGCGCAGCACTTCAAAGTGGTGATAGAAGGTAGCCACTTCAAATACTTCGGCCATGCCAATGCGCAGTTGCTTGGCCAGCGCTACGAGGTGTCGATCATGCAGGCAGCGGTAGGTGTCATTGAGCTGGTGCAGGTATTCAATCAGCAGTTCGCGGGGATGCGGCCCATCGCCAATAAGGGCCTGCACTTCTAAAACAGAAGTGTCCTCAGGCTGGCGGCCTTTGAGCTTGCTTTTGCTGCGGATGCGCTTGCGCATATCGTCCACCGTGCCCAATCGGACGGCGGCGGGACTGGAAATAGTGGTCTGGGTCATGGCCTTGGGGTACAAATACCCTTGGAATTAGCGCCAGAGTATGGGTGCATACCGCCATGGGCGTCCAATTGAATCCCTACATTAAGTCATTCAAGCATCGAATGACGCAGTGCAGCAAGGGATGGTGTGTGAATCGCATGGGAACGCGGCGAGCGAGCCGCCAGGACCGCCCGGCGCGATCCGAAGGCCGCGCCTAAGCGGCCCCGGCTTGGCCTTCTAAGGCCTGCAGTTCTTCCAAGGTATTGGCGTTAAAGAATGCCAAGGGGTCGTCGCCCGCTTGGTCAAAAGGCACCAGCACCAGGCGCTGCTGTGCGGCCCAAGCGTCTATCTTGCGCCCGCCCGCTTGCGTGAAATCCACCAATCCGGGCAAAAGGTCAGTGCGCAGCAGGCAAAAAACCGGTTGTTTACGCAAGCGGGTTTGCCCACCTTCGTCGCGCTCGGGCGCGGTGGCCATGGCTATGTGCGCATCTTGCGCCAGCATGGCGGCGCTGAGTCGGGGCACCAGATCAAGCGGAAAAAGCGGCGTGTCACACGGCAAAGTCAGCAAATAAGGCGTCTGGCAGTGCGCCAGGCCCACCAGAAAACCGGCTAAAGGCCCAGCGTAATCCGCCAGACCATCAGGAAACACCGGTGCGCCAAAGGCTTGGTACTGCGGCAAATTCCGGTTGGCGTTCACCATGACCGGGCCTACGCTGCCCGCAAACCGCAGGCGCTCTAAGCTGTGCAGGGCCAAGGGCTTACCTCTGAAGCTTTGCAAGCCTTTGTCCACCCCACCCATGCGGCTGCCACGGCCACCGGCAAGCAAGACCGCGCTGATGTCCTGCGGCTCAATCATGCGCGGGCTCGTACATGGCGCTCAGGCCGAACCAGCGATAGGCGAAGTCAGCATGCCGCTGTGCATGGCCGCATGCTGCAGCCACTGCGCGTCGCGCGCCAGATCCATGGCCGCTTGAAGCGCACGCGAAGGTCGTACTTGCGCGTTGTACATAAACCCAATGGGCGTACGCACTTCAGGTTCGACCAAGGGCAAGGCCTCCAATTGGCGGTCGCCACGCACTGCGCCGACCAGGGCGCCGGGCAAGATGCCGCACATATGGCCTTGCGCCACGCTCAGTGCCATGGCCAAAATGGAGTTGGTCTCCATCGCTGGGGCCACTTGCACACCCGCTTGCCGCAATGCCGCATCAACAATCGTGCGGTTATGCATTTCTGGCGTCAACAGGCACAAGGGGAAGCGAGCTGCTTGCTGCCAAGTCAGCGCCTGGCCGATACGCAGGCCATCGGCTTGCGGGCTTTCGGCGCGGCGCAACAAGAAATAGTGTTCGGTGTATTGCTCAAAGGAACTAAGGCGCGCGCCTTTAGAGTCCATACGTTCGATATAGCCCATGGCCAGGTCCAGGGACAAGGTCTCCAGGCCTTTTTCCAGCTCGGCGGAGCTAAGCGACAAGACGATAGGCCGGATCCCACTTTGCCGCGACTGCAACATCGCGGCAAAGCGCGCTGCCACTGGCACCGCGGTGGGTACCGCCCCAATGCGCAGTGGGCCGTGGGGCGCCAGGGCGTCGCCTTTGAGCGACTCTTGTAACAAAGCATGCTCGTGCAACATACGTTGTGCCGAGGCCAAAATAATTTCGCCTTCGGGCGTGAAACCTACGTAGTTACGATCGCGCTTAACTATTACGGCCGCAAACTCTTGTTCTAGTGCCCGCAAAGCGTTGGACAAAGCCGGTTGCGTGATGTGGCAGGCCTGCGCCGCCCGCCCGAAATGGCGGTGCTCGTTCAAAGCGACCAAATAGCGCAGGCTGGGCAGTAGATTCACCGCAGGCCTCCAAGGCCCGCTGCAAGCACTGTGGCGGGTGATCTAGCGCCAACGAGCGCGCAGTGGGAGGTGGAGCCGGTGCACATCGTTTCATTGTTGCACAGCCCTACCCGGCGGCGCCCCGAAAAAAAAAGCCGCCGCAAGCGCAAAGCTTAGGCGGCACTACCGCGGGCGCTAATTAGGCAAAAAACTTGGCTACGCTTTGCAAGGTACGGTACACACCCCAAGCGAGGGGAAGGCCCACCGCCAGCCAGGCAAAGACCACCACGGCGGGGCTAGTGGCATCTTCGCCGGCGCCTTCAACCCGCGACACCACAGAGGCTGCGGCGCGCTCATGGGCCAGGCGTTTTTCTTGGGCCAACTCTTCCTCGCTCATAAACCATTTGTCATCGAGCGGACGCACCAGCAAATTGCAAATCAGTCCCACCGCCAGCATGCCGACCAGGATGTACATCGTCTGGTTATACACCTGCTCGCGCGCAATGCCCAGGCTAAGCTGGTACTCGCGCATGTAGTTGACCACCAGGGGGCCGAGCACGCCGGCCGTGGCCCAGGCCGTAAGCAAACGACCGTGGATGGCGCCCACCATTTGGGTTCCGAAAATGTCTGCCAAGTAGGCGGGCACGGTGGCAAAGCCGCCGCCATACATGCTCAGTATCACGCAGAAGGCGCCTACAAACAAAACAATATTGCCGGCATTGGAGCTGCCGGGCACGCTGAAATACATCAGACCGCCCAATACAAAGAAGACGACATACGTTACTTTGCGGCCCAACCAATCAGACAAGCTGGCCCAGAAGAATCGTCCGCCGATATTGAACAAACTCAGTAGCGCCGTAAAGCCAGCAGCCACGGTGGCAATGGCTTTGAGCTGGTCTTTGTCCAATTCGCCAAACTTGGCGGTCAAGCCAATCAGGCTGCCACCAAACACCTCTTGCAACATAGGCGATGCCATGCCAATCACGCCAATACCGGCGCTCACATTCATACACAAGACCATCCAAATCAGCCAAAACTGC
>CANKNK010000268.1 GCA_947483455.1 Comamonadaceae bacterium
GTTGGAGGAGACCTCTTGCGTTACATAGGCATTGATGACCAAGGGCAAGGCCAGCTTGGTGATCATGAAGGTAAAGGGGAGCAGAAAAACGCAGATGCCGATGATGTCAATCCAAATCTGGGTGCGCTTGGAAAAGCGCCCGGAGATGACGTCAATCTTCACATGCTCTTGGCGCAGCAGCGTGTAGCCTGAGGCCAGCAGAAACACGGCGGCAAACAAATACCACTGAATTTCAAGGAAGCCGTTGGAACTCATGTTGAAGGCTTTGCGCATGGAGGCATTGGCCGCGCTGATCAGCACCGCAAAAAGTACCAGCCAGGCCACCCAGCGGCCCATCCATTCGCTAAACGCATCAATGCGTTTGGACAGGGATAAAAGAAAGTTCATAAGGGCTCCAGTCAATCATCAAAGCATGGGGCAGCGCCGTGGAGCGATGCCAAGCTAACAGGCCATTTTATTGGCGCATGGTGTAAGAATCCGTTCAGATAGATGGCAGTCGACTGGGGATTACCCTTGCAGCGGCTTTAATGCAAGCCATGAAACTGCAGCACATAGACCGCAGCGCCGGCCAAGTACCCGGCCAGGGCCAGCCCGCTGATTTTGCGCAGGTACCAAAGAAAGTCGATGCGCTCCAGGCCCATGGCGGCCACGCCCGCGGCCGAACCGATGATCAAAATCGAACCGCCGGTGCCCGCGCAATAGGCCATGAATTCCCATAAAAAACTGTCCGGCGGGTACTGCGCGAGCTCGTACATGCCCATGGACGCAGCCACCAAGGGCACGTTGTCCACCACCGCACTTACCAGCCCGATGATGAGCACGATCACATCTTGGCGCCCCACCGCATGGTCCAGCCAACGGGCCAGGGCCGGCAAAATATGGCTGTGCTCTAGCACCGCCACCGCCAGCAAAATACCAATAAAAAACACAATGGCCGACATATCGATGCGCCCCAGCGCGCTCACCAAGGTGAGTCCCTGTTTGTCGTCCTCCGCTTTGCGCTTGTGCATTACATCGCCGACCAGCCAGAGCACACCCAGACCCAGTAGCACGCCCATAAACGGCGGCAAATGCGTCACCGCTTTGAACACCGGCACCAGCACCAGCACGCCCAGGCCGAGCAAGAGCATCACGGTTTGCTCTAAGGCAGTGGTGCTGGACTTGTCCGAGGCCACCGCCTTGGGCGACTCCACCACGCGTCCGCTGGCCATCCAGGCCGCCACGACCAAAGGCACGAGCAAGTTGACGATAGAGGCCAGAAACACGCCTTGCATTACGGCCAGCGTGGTGATCTGCCCACCAATCCAGAGCATGGTGGTTGTGACATCGCCAATCGGCGTCCAGGCGCCGCCAGCATTGGCGGCGATGACGATGATGCCGGCAAACAGCAGCCGGTCGTCGCGCTTATCGAGCAGGCGCTTCATGAGCGACACCATCACGATGGCGGTGGTCAGATTGTCCAAAATCGCGCTCAGGAAAAAAGTCGCTAAGCCAATCATCCACATCAGCACCGGCAGGCGGGTGGTGGCAATACGCCGCGTCAGCACTTCAAAACCGTTGTGCGCGTCGATCACCTCGACGATGGTCATGGCGCCGATCAGGAAAAACACAATTTGCGCCGTGCCGGTGAGCGAATCGGCCAACTCGGCATTGAGTGCATCCGCATCCGGCCCGCCCATGGCGTAGACCACCCACAGCACACCCGAGCCCAGCAAGGCAGCAGCAGATTTGTTGACGCCCAGCGGATGCTCAAAAACAATCGCGGCGTAGGTCAGGACAAAAATGAGGGAAAGTGCCAAGGTCATTCCCCGAAGATAACCCAGAGCATGGGTGGCGGCTATGGGGGAATGCCCGCCCTGTGCGGGGCTTGGCGAAGCGGCTGGGACTAGGCGCGGTCCTCCCGGTCCATGCTCCGGTCAATCGCCCCCAAGCGTGCCAGGGGGTCACTCTCTTGCAACAGGGCTTGTTTGTAGGCGGCAGGAAGAGGCAAGAGTTCGGCCCAGCGGTTGGCGACCCAGCCGCATTCATCCAGGCGAAAAGGTGGCAACAGGGGCAGCTCGGGGAGGCGTCCGTCCTCTTGCGCCATGGCGATACCCCGGCCCAGGCGCTGGGCCAGGTACTGGAGCTCGGGTGGAATATCCACTGCGGCATCGGGCGCCAGGTATTCCACCTCGCCTTGCCATACGCCCAGGGGGCCTGGGCGGGTGTGGTGCAGGGCAAAGCGCGCTCCGCCATGGCAGCGTATGCGCAGCAGCGCGGCCTGCACGGTTTCCAGGCTGTCGACATGGGCCAGCGTGCCGTAGGGGTAAAGGGTGGGTTGCTGGCCCGGGACCGTCACTTCCTGCCCTTGCTCTATCCAGGCGATACCAAACGGTGTTTGCTCGCGGTGGCAGCGGCGCACCAAATCCAGGTAACGCACCTCAAAGATTTGCAAGTCCAGGCGCCCATCGGGGTACAAGCCGTGGGAGAGCGGGAAAAGGGGTATGGTTTCCATGGGGGCGTGGGTAAAAGGCGGTGCGGCAGGATACTATCGCGCCCAAGGCGCAATGCGCTGTCAGGTGCCAAAGCCCCTGTCAGCCAGCGCCCACCGTCTGATCGTTGGAAAGCAGCCACATGAAAGCTATTTGGAAAAACACCGTCATCGCCCAGAGCGAGGACATAGTCATGGTCGAGGGCAACCACTACTTCCCCGCTAGCGCGCTGAACCGCGAATGGGTCCAGTTCAGTAATCACCGCAGCAGCTGCGCTTGGAAGGGCCAGGCCCATTACTATTCGCTGATGGTGGACGGTGAACTCAACGCCGACTGTGTCTGGTACTACCCAGATCCCAAGCCCGAAGCCGCCGCGATCCGCGACCGGGTGGCGTTCTGGAAGGGTGTGCAGGTTAGCGAGTAAGCCGGTTTCATTGTTTACATACAACACAAAGGAGATAGCCTATGTCCATGATGTCTAAAAGAAATTTATTGCAAAGCGGCGGCCTGATGGGCGCGGGTGCGCTGCTGGGTTGCGCCACCCCGGGCATCAGCCAGAACGCTGTGAAAACGCCGTTTGCCGTACCTGCGGTGTATGTTCCTATCGTCGGCAGCGACGAAAAATTTCCGGTGCGACGGATTTACTGCATCGGCCGTAACTACGCCGCACATGCGCGCGAAATGGGTTCGGACCCGACGCGCGAGCCGCCGTTTTTCTTCCAAAAACCGACCGACGCGATCCAGAACGTGCCCGTCGGCGTGGTGGTCGACCATCCGTATCCCACCCTGACCAAGAACTACCACTATGAAGCCGAACTGGTCGCCGCCCTGGACAAAGGCGGGCGCAATATCCCCGTGGACAAGGCCTTGGAATTGGTCTACGGCTACAGCCTAGGCCTGGACATGACGCGGCGCGATTTGCAGCGCGCCCTGGGTGATGAGAAAAAGCCCTGGGAAATCGGCAAGAGCTTTGACCATTCGGCGCCTATCGGCCCAATTCACAAACTAGCCACGACCGGACACTTCACCAAGGGCAGTATTTGGCTCAAGGTCAACGGCCAAATCAAGCAAAACGCCAACCTGAACCAGATGATCTGGTCGGTCGCGGAGCAAATATCCAAGCTTTCGGAGGCGTTTGAGCTATTCCCTGGCGA
>CANKNK010000269.1 GCA_947483455.1 Comamonadaceae bacterium
TCGCCGCCCATATTGCCATAGACCATGTGGCGCCCGTCCTCAAAGCGCGCATGCGCTGGGTTGAGCGTGTGAAACGGTTTTTTGTGCGGGGCCAGCGCTAGGTGCGAAGCGCTGTCTAAAGAAAAGCTCGAACCCCGGTTTTGCCAGGCCACGCCGGTATCAGACAGCACCACGCCCGAGCCAAACTCCCAGTACACGCTTTGGATGTAGCTGACCATGCGGCCATGGGTATCGGCGGTACCCATCCAAATCGTATCGCCGGGGATGCTGCGCTCCGGCCAGGGCAGGGCTTGGTGCATGTCCACTGCCTGCACGCATTGATCGATAAAGCTATCGCTTAAAAACTGCTGCGGCGTCACGCCCATCGCGGCCATGGTGGCTGGGTCGGCGACATAGCGGTTGCGCACTTTAAAAGCCTGTTTGGTCGCCTCGACCAGCGCGTGCAAATACGGCGCTCCGTCGGCCTCGCGAATGCCGTGGCGCAAACGCAGCCGGTCAAATATCGCCAAGATCATGAGGGATGCAATCCCTTGCGTGGGCGGCGTCATATTGAACAGCGTGGCACCGCTCACCTTGACGCTAAGCGGCTGCACGCTGCTGGCGCGGTGGGCATGCAAGTCCGCCAAGCGCAAAGGCCCGCCCAGGCGCTCGTGTTCAGCCGCCATGGCCTGGGCCACGCTGCCCCGGTAAAAATCATCCAGGCCTTTATCGGCCAAGGTTTGCAGCGTCGCAGCCAGCGCCGGGTAGCGGCGCAGTGTGTCCACGGGCGGCACGGTGGCGCTTTGCCCCGGGCTTTGCGCGGGGTCTAAAAACTGCCCGGCATAGCCCGGTACCTTGGCCAGTTCAGGCAAAAATTTGGTGGTGAAATTGACTTGGCTTTGCGTCACCGGTGCGCCTTCACGGGCGTACCAGATCGCGTCTTGCAAAAGCCGTGCGGTGGGCAAAACGCCGCCCATGCGCGTGCTGTGAACCAGCGCCTCTTGCCAACCCGAGATGGCACCGGCCACCGTGTTTGCTGCCAGCGGGCCACGCCCGGGAATGGCTTGGAGGCCTTGGCGGGTATAAAAATCAATCGTCGCTGCACCCGCTGCGCGGCCACACGCATCAATCGCTACCGGCGCCTGGCCGGGCTCAGAAATGAGCCAAAAGCCGTCGCCGCCGATGGCGTTCATATGCGGGTACACCACGGCGATGGTGGCGGCGGCGGCGACCATGGCCTCGATGGCATTGCCACCTTCACGCAACACCGCGCAGGCGCTGCCTGCGGCCAGATGATGGGGGGCGGTCACCATGCCGCGCGGGGAAGTCAGGGTTTGGCGCATGGGGCTCTTTCAATCCTTCAAAAATTGCTCGGCCATCGCATCGAGCGCTTTGGCATAACAGGCCATAGGCACGCGCACAATGCCGGCGCCGATCTGGCCCACGCCGGCTTGCTTGTGGGCAATGCCAGTGGTCACCACTGGACGAATCCCGGTGTCCACGACTTTGCGTACATCGATGCCGCAGGGCGCGCCCTCGAAGTCCAAGGCCGGCAGGCTCAGTGCCGGGTTTTTGGTCACAGTGATTTCGTACATCTCGCGGCTGTAGCGCACTGCGTCGCTGACCGAGCCACCAGCTAGCAGGGTCAGCGCTGGCGAGGCTGCAAACGAGCAGCCGCCAAAACCAGCGGTTTCGGTGATCGCGCTGTCGCCAATGTCCGGGCAGGCGTCTTCTTGCTTAAAGCCGGGGAAGAACAAGCCTTGGGGCAAGTCCGAAGTAGCGCTAAACCATTGCTGGCCCAGGCCGCTGATACGCAGGCCGGTTTCGGTGCCATTGCGCGCAGTGGCGGTGACGACCGAACTAAATGGCACGCCATGCGCCGCGTCCATGATGGCTTTGCACGAGGCCATCGAGTAGTTCAAGAAAAACTGCGAGGTCTTGGCCACAAAGTCCAGGCTCTGGTGAATCTGGGTTTGGGACAAGCCCTTGTGTTCTGCCGCCAAGGGCACCGCCAGTGCCATAAAAAACAAGGCGGTCGATGCGGCGTTGCGGCTATGTACTTCGTCACCCATCAGCAATGCTTGCGACTGGATGGCTTTGAGGTCGATGCCACCGGTTTTGTCAAAGTTGTGTCGCACCGCCGCCTTGAGCACCGGGGCCAACACGTCTTCAAACCATTTGAGCTTTTGCAATACATCCGGACCGTTGGCGCCAAAGCGCAGGCAGCGGCCTATGCCTTCGTTGATATTGGTATAGGCCACGTTGCCATGGGTGGCATCACGTACCTGAATGAGTGGCATGGAGGCGCTGATGATGCCGGTCATAGGGCCAACGGCAGAGAAGTCGTGGCATTGCGCAAATTCGATGTCGCCGCGGGCCAGCATTTTTTGGGCTTGCTCTGGTGTTTTGGCCCAGCCTTCGTAGAGCACCGCACCGACCATGGCGCCGTGCATGGGGCCGCACATGGCGTCCCAGGCGACCGGTGGGCCTGCGTGCAGCAAGAGGCGCGTGCCCTTCATTTCAGGCCACACGCTGTCGGCGCGCAAGGCAATGTCTTCCCATAGGGGGCGGGACTGGATGATGCGCTTGCAGGCCTCTGCATTGGCGGCGCTGATACGCGCGTCGTCCATCAATCGCGCCAGATTCCAGGCCAGCACCGGGTCGGCATTGCCCGGCGGGCGCCAGGGCAAATGCTCCACTTGCCCGCCATGGTGACGGATGCTGTCATTGAAGCCGTCGATGCCGATATTGAGTACGCTAGGCGCTTGGCTGAGTAAGGGATTGGTGCTTAAGGTCATGGTCGCTTGGCGGGAAGTTCGGGGTTTAACAAAGTCAGCAGCACACCGGCCAGCATATCGCCACCGGAGCTAGCGCCAATTTGCAAGAGGGCGCGCACGGCTTGGTGGATGGCCGGTGCGTAGCCGCTGTGCATGGCATCAAAAAGTGCGTGCAAGGCGCGGTAGCTGCTGCCTTGCAATAAATCGTCCAGCAGCGCGGCGCTGATCGGGTTGGTGGCGTGTTGCGCTGCGTGGCGGATACGCGTGTGCAGCGCAGGCATGGCAGCTTGCCACTGGGCCACTGGGGCGTGGCGCAGGGTAAAAAACACCGCACCCACCAGGTCATCTCCGCTGGGCGTCAGGCCTACGCCTAGTCCCAGCAGGCGCAGGCACGCCGCTTCCAACGCGCCCAGGTCTTGGTGGTGGAGTGCTTTCGCCAAATCGTGCAAGCGCTGCGCTGCCAAGTTCAGCGGAAAAGGCAGGGCCTCGCTACCCAACCAAGCCAGCAGGCCGGGGCGCGTTTGCGCTTGCAAACCTTGCCAAGCCAGTTCCGCGCCTTTGCGCAGGGCCGCAGCATGGTAAAGCGCGGGCAGGGCTTGCCAGGGGTTTGCCAGGCAGCGCGGGTGATCGCTGTGGGGGGCATTACCGGCCCAGACAATACGCCCGTCCAGCAGCGCGTACTGCGTGCTTTCGAATCCGGGTACGGGCGCCAGCGCCAGGGTGTCAGTGCTCACGGCTGGGGCGTTTGCAAGGTGATATGCGTACCGGCTTGGCCCATCAAGGCGTCATAGGCATGCTCTAGCGAGGTGATGATGACTTCGCCTTCGTGGTTGGCATTGGGAAGCTCTTGCAAATAGCTCATGGCCGCA
>CANKNK010000270.1 GCA_947483455.1 Comamonadaceae bacterium
CATTTCTTGAAGAAAAGGTCCTGAGCGTCCACCACTGGACCGACCGCCTTTTCAGCTTCACTACCACCCGCGACGAAGCCTTGCGCTTCTCCAACGGCCACTTCACCATGATCGGTCTGCGCGGCGAGGGTGGCAAACCGCTGCTGCGTGCTTACAGCATCGTGAGTGCCAATTACGAAGACCATCTGGAGTTTTTGAGCATCAAGGTGCAGGACGGCCCCTTGACCTCCAAGCTACAGCACATCCAGGTGGGCGACACCATTGTGGTGGGCAAAAAACCTACCGGCACTTTGCTCATCGATTACTTGCTGCCAGGCAAAAACCTGTATTTATTCGGCACCGGTACCGGCGTTGCGCCCTACCTGAGCATCGTGCGCGACCCTGCCACCTACGAGCGCTATGAAAAAGTGATTCTGGTGCATGGCGTGCGCGAAGTGGCCGAACTGGCCTACTACGACTACCTCAGTCATGACTTGCCCGCGCATGAGTTTTTGGGCGAAATGGTGAGCGCGCAGTTGCTCTATTACCCCACCGTGACGCGCGAGCCCTTTCGTAACCAGGGCCGCATCACCGACTTGCTCGAAAGCGGCAAGATGCAAACCGATCTCGGTATGCCCAAGTTTGACCCGACCCATGACCGCGTCATGCTGTGCGGCAGCCCGGAAATGCTGCGTCAGCTCAAGCACATGCTCGAAGCGCGCGGCTTTGTCGAAGGCAACACCACCAAGCCCGGCGACTTCGTGGTCGAACGCGCTTTCGTAGAACAATAAACAAACCGCGCCTAGCGCACAGTTGGAAACCCCATGAAAAAATTTGATGTCTATGCCATCGGCAATGCCTTGGTCGATTCCGAATACCAAGTCAGCGAGGCCTTGTTGCAGCAGTCTGGCGTAGAAAAGCGCCATATGACACTAATCGATGCGCACCGCCGCGCCGAACTTTTGCAGCATATGCAAGGCGTGGCATCGCACCGCACCGGTGGTGGCTCGGCGGGTAACACCATCGTCGCGGTGGCGCAATTTGGGGGGAAAGCCTTTTATTCTTGCCGCGTCGCAGAAGACGAATTGGGCGCGTTTTATACCGAGGACTTGGCCCACCACGGCGTCGCCACCAACCTCAGCCACACCCGCGCGCCGCACGGCCAGACCGGCATCTGCATGGTTATGGTCACGCCCGATGCCGAGCGCAGCATGAGCACATTTTTGGGCGCTACGGCCGACCTGGACCACACCGCGCTGCACCCGCAAGATATTGAACGTTCGCTTGTCTATTACATGGAAGGCTATTTGGCCGCATCGCCTACCGGTGTGGATGCCGCTTTGCAGGGCCGCGCTATTGCCCATCGCGCAGGCGTGGCGCTTGCGCTCACGCTCAGCGACATGAGCATGATCAACTTTTGCCGCCCCGGTTTGGAGGCCATGGTCGGCAACACCGAAGAACAAGGGCGTTTGGAGTATTTGTTTTGCAATGAAGAGGAAGCGCAGGTTTGGTGCGGCTCCCAAGACCTGGACGCCGTGTGCGCCCAAGTTAGCAAACTGGCCCGCGTGGTTTGCCTAACCCGCAGCGCCAAAGGCTGTATCGTGCTAGAAGGCGGGCAGCGCACCGAAGTCCCCGCTGTGCCCGTGAAGGCCCTGGACAGCAACGGAGCGGGCGATATGTTTGCCGGCGCATTCCTATACGCTGTCACGCAAGGCTATAGCCATGTGCAGGCTGCGGCCTTGGGCAACCGCGCTGCGGCGCGGGTGGTGGGCCAATATGGCAATCGTTTGAGCAGTGATGCGGTTGCCGAGGTCTCGGCCGCATTTAAAGCCAGTCTGGTGAAGTAGGTCGGCGCGTTCGCGCCGTTCAGGCAATTAGCGTCATGCCCGCGTATTTGGATGCTTTGTTATCAAAGGTCAAGACTTGCGTGCATCCGGCGCCAGAGGCGGCGCGCTCAATCAGGCAGTCCGCAAAGTCTGCTTTCCCATCGCCAAATAGGCGCAAGGCGCGCATGACCTGGTCCGCCCGTTCCACCACCAATTGCTTGGTACGCAACACAGCCTCCAAGGCCTGCGCTGCCTGAGCGGCTGTCAATTCGTAGCTAGCAGTCAACACCCAATAAAGTTCCACAATCGCCACGGTGGTGATGTAGCCAGGGTTCTCGGTGTCCAGGGATTCGATAAGCCGTGTGGCCTTGGGCGACTGCTTGGCATCGTCCTGCATGATGTAGCGCACCAGCACATTGGTATCTAGGCCAATCATCGCGCCGCTGCCCCGCGCCCTGCAATGGCAGCGTTCATCGCTTCAATGGAAATGGCCTTCTTTGCAGGCCCAAACATGCCTTTGAGCTCGGTCACCTCCTGCGTCGCGGCAACAAACTCATAGCGCCCCGGCGCGATCAAAACAAACTCCACCCTGTCTCCGGTATCGACATTCAGGTCCTTGCGAACCTCCGCCGGGATAGTGATCTGGCCTTTGGTCGTGAGTGTGGCCGTTGACATAAGAATCCTTTGGTTTCCATTTTCCTTACTTTAATGTAAGGAGGGTTCATCCGTCAAGCCCAAAGTGAACTAAATTCAACGCAAGCAAATCGGTTCCCTGGGTGCGCGCCCCTGCGAGGCTGCCACAGCCACTGGACCAAATGGCTCCGCGTGGGTTCTCCGGCCTCAGGCCTACCATGTGTAGTCAACGATAAATTGGGTTAAAAAAAAGCGGGGTACCTGGGTGGGTAATGCTTCGCCTAATCCTCAAGCGAGATCACATAGCGCAGTTCAGTAAGTCGCATGCCTGCCAGTTCTATTGATTTTAAGGAATGGATGCCTGGTTTGAATCCGACCATTTCGTAAAAACGGATAGCGCGGGCGTTTTCCGACAAAACCCAAAGGCTACAGCTTGAAAATCCCTGATTTCGCATGCAGTCTTTCGCCTTTAACCAGAGTTGCAAGCCGATTCCCTTTGACCAGAAAGGCGGTGCAACATAAAGAGCCCAAATTTCTGCATCCGTTGCGTCTAGATCATCGTCACGTGATTTGCCGAAGTTGATCCAAGCTTGGGTTACACCGTCGGTCTTTGCTAGCCATAGTTCAGACCTGCCTTCGGCAATGAACTGCGTCCAAAAAGCGTGTCGTTTTTCAACGGATAGCGCTGCCAGATAGTCTGCGGGAAGAATGGTTCGATATGCCTCGCGCCATGAATCCACGTGGACTTGCGCGATGGCATAGGCATCCTCGGGTGAGGCTCGGGAAATTTCCATAAACTTACTCATTTACATTAGCGCATTTTCAGAGTGTGCTCGTGCCTAGGTTCAAGAATGTGGAACAGTTGGAGGGGCGAACACTTTTGCAATTGCATGCCGCCAGCGAAGTGGTAACCTTGCTAATTCCTCCGGGCAATCAACGGGCTTCGACAAAATCGCCGCCCGCATCCGCATTTATCAGCAGCCTTTGCAGGCCGGATAAACGCTTTTTAGCCGCGCCGCTTTGCAGGCTCGGACAAAGTCGCAGCCACTTCCCGCGCGACCGCTTTGTTTTCAGCACCCGCAATGGTGGTTACCCTTACCCTCATAATCGCCACCCCGGCTTTTGCTTTCGCCCAGGCCCACCCACTACAACCAAAACCCTCACCCCCCCACTGCTTATGAAAATCA
>CANKNK010000271.1 GCA_947483455.1 Comamonadaceae bacterium
AAAGCCTGGTCGGCACGGGCGACCGCAGCGACCGCATCCGCACCTACAACTTCCCCCAAGGCCGCCTGACCGACCACCGTATCAACCTGACGCTGTACAAATTACTCACCATCATGGAAGGCGACTTGGGCGATGTAGTCGAAGCTCTGCAAGCTTTTGAAGCCGCGCAGCAAATGGCGGATTTGGAGTTGGGGAAGGTTTGAAGTGCTAGGTATGGAAGCTGCGCCCACGGTTGGACAGGCTTTGCAAAACGCCACCGCGCGGGGCATTGCACGCTTAGAAGCGCAGCTCTTGTTGCTGCACGCACTAGGCCGCACCGCCCAGGAGCGCGCCTGGCTGTTGGCGCACGACGACGAAACACTTTCCATCAACAGCGAACAAGCTTGGCAGGCTGCGCTGGCGCGCCGCCTTGCGGGCGAGCCCCTGCCCTACATCACCGGCTGGGCGGCGTTTTATGGCTTGGAGCTTCAAGTCGATGCGCGCGTACTCTGCCCGCGTGCTGACACCGAAACCTTGGTGGACTGGGCTTTGGCGCTTTTGCCGCCCGCAGCCCGCGCCATCGACTTGGGCACCGGCAGCGGCGCTATCGCCTTGGCCTTGAAACATCAGCGTCCCGATGTGCAAATGCATGCTTGCGATATCAGCGCCGATGCCTTGGCTGTGGCGCAGGCCAATGCGCAGCGCTTGGGTTTGGAGGTGGCGTTTTCCCAAGGCGCATGGCTGGTGGGCTTGAGCCAAGCTTTCGATGCCATCGTCTCCAACCCGCCCTATATCGCCGAAGCTGACCCGCATCTTGCGGCGCTGGCCCACGAGCCCCTGCAAGCCCTGACCAGCGGCGCCGATGGTTTGGACGACTTGCGCGCCATCATTGCCCAAGCGCCTGCCTGCCTCAAGCCCGGCGGCTGGCTGCTGTTGGAACATGGGTATGACCAAGGCGAAGCAGTGCGCCAGCTATTGCAGGCAAGGGGTTTTGTCGCGGTGCAGTCGCGCAAGGATTTGGCGGGTATAGAACGTTGCAGCGGCGGGCGTTGGTTTGGCCCTTAGGTCTCAAACATTTCTTGCATGGTCTTTAGCGCATTTTTCAATGTTGAGGCCTGCACGCTGCCGAGCTTTTTGACCAAGCGCAGTTTGTCCACGCTGCGGATTTGGTCCAACACCAACAGGCCTGATGTGCCCTGAAACTTGAGCGGAACCCGAAAAGGCGCGTTAAAACCTTGCGAGGTCATGGGCGCGATGATCACGGTTTTGAGGTGGTCGTGCAGCTCCGGCGGCGAAAGCACCAAGCATGGGCGCGATTTGCGAATCTCGCTGCCCACAGTGGGGTCCAGGTTCACCAGCCACACATCCCCGCGACTTACCACACCAAGTCCTCATCACCCTCGTTTGCAAAATCGCCGAGCAACGGTTCGCCATCCTTGACCAGTGCCACAGCTTTAGCAGCATCCGCCCAACCCGTGCGTGCGGGTGGCGCGGGCTTGCGGATCACCAGCGCGCCGCCTTCGATGGTCAAGTCGGCTTCGTCTATCAGACCTAACTGAGCCAGCATAGGTTTGGGAATAACAATTCCGCGAGAGTTGCCAATGGAGCGGATAGAAACGTACATGAGTCGGGTTTAGGTGGGGTTTGTAATGCAAGTGATGTTATTACTATGTGTCAACAACGTCAACACCATTCTGCATTGCAGCGTAGGCCATGCAGCCCGACGGATATTGCCTATCCCTCGCTCAAGCGATGAGCGCGCAAGGACGCCCATACCCGTCCGTAGCGGCACATGCGCCTCTTCAAGCCAAGGCTGCATCCTTAGCCGCTTCTGCCACCACCTTGGGTACCAGCCCCAGCCGGTTGACGCCGCTGACCAGCGCCTTAATGGACGCGGTGACGATGTTGTGGTCCAGCCCCACACCAAAGCGGTCCGGCGCGTCCGTGGCATCCGAACTCAGCTCCATGAAGGCGCAGGCCTGGGCGTCGCCGCCTTGGGCACTGCTCTTGGTGGAGCGCTCTTCAAAACTGCGCACCTGCACATCCACCCCAATGCTTTGCAGGGCCTGCACCGCCGCGTCAATGGGGCCATTGCCATAGCCTTGCAGCGTGTGGCGAGTGCCTGCCACTTCCACTGTTAGTCGTATGCCTTGGCCGCTGGCGTCGCGCGGATGCTCGGTCAGTTGGTAGCCCACATAGCCCACAGGCACGGTGGGCGCCACATAGGTGTCCGCAAACAAGTTCCAAATGTCTTGCGCGCTCATTTCGCCGCCATGGGTGTCGGTGTAGGCCTGCACTTCGCCCGAAAACTCCACTTGCAAGCGGCGCGGCATGACGATGCCGTATTCAGCCTCCATCAAATAGGCGACGCCGCCCTTGCCCGACTGGCTGTTGACGCGGATGATGGAGTCATACGTGCGGCCCACATCGGCCGGGTCTATGGGCAAATAAGGCACGCTCCACAAGCCGTTTTTGTCCAGCGCGGAAAAGCCTTTTTTGATGGCGTCCTGGTGCGAGCCGCTAAAGGCGGTGAACACCAAGTCACCCACATAGGGATGACGCGGGTGGATAGGCAATTGGTTGCAATGCTCCACGGTGCGGGCCACGGCATTGATGTCCGAGAAGTCCAGGCCCGGGTTGACGCCCTGGGTGTAGAGGTTGAGAGCGAGGGTGACGATGTCCACATTGCCGGTGCGCTCGCCATTGCCGAACAAGCAGCCTTCGACCCGGTCGGCACCAGCCATCAGGCCGAGTTCAGCCGCGGCTACTGCGGTGCCCCGGTCGTTGTGGGGGTGCAGGCTGATGATGACGCTATCGCGACGGGCTACATTGCGGTGCATCCACTCAATTTGATCGGCATAGATATTGGGCGTGGCCACTTCCACGGTCGCGGGCAGATTGAGGATGACTTTGTTGTTCGGGGTAGCGCCCCAGACTTCGGTCACTGCATCGCACACCTCTTTGGCGAACTCCAGCTCAGTAGAGGTGAATAACTCAGGGCTGTATTGCAGCACCCATTCGGTTTGCGGATGCGCCTGGGCCAGTTCTTTGATCAAGGTCACCGACTCCATCGCCAACTGCACCACCTCGGTCTTGCTCATGTTAAAGACCACATCACGAAACAAGGGGGCGGTCGCGTTATAGACATGCATGATGACGCGCCGGGCGCCCACCACCGACTCGAAGGTGCGACGGATCAGGTGCTCGCGCGCCTGGGTCAGCACTTCGATGGTCACATCTTCGGGCACCAGTTGGTCGTCGACCAGTTTGCGCACAAAGTCAAAGTCGGTCTGCGAAGCGCTGGGAAAGCCCACCTCGATTTCCTTGAAACCTACCTCGCACACCGTGCGGAACATGCGCAGCTTGCGCTCTAGGTTCATGGGCTCGAACAGGGACTGGTTGCCGTCCCGCAAGTCGGTGCTCATCCAGATGGGCGGCTGGGTGATGGTGCGTCCCGGCCATTGGCGCTCGGGCAGGTCAATGGCGGGAAAAGCGCGGTACTTGGTAGCGGGTTGCGAGAGCATGGTTTCCTTGGGATAACAAAAAGCCGGGTGACAGCGAAATCAATGGCTATGTTAGCCCGACCAGGACCGCAGAGGATTGCGAAGTTGGCTATATAAATCTAAAAATTGGATT
>CANKNK010000272.1 GCA_947483455.1 Comamonadaceae bacterium
CTGCTTGCCGGCGTTGATCAGGTCCGCGTCCACTGCATCTTCCGTGGGGAAGGGGCCGATCCCCAACATGCCGTTTTCACTTTGCAGCCAGACTTCTTTGTCGCTGGGTACAAAGTTGGCCACCAGTGTGGGGATGCCAATACCCAGGTTCACGTAAAAACCGTCTTCCAGTTCCTGCGCCGCACGCGCGGCCATTTGGTCTTGTGTCCAGCTCATGTTCAGGCTCCTGCTTTTTGGGTTTGCGCCGCCTGGTCGCGCGGTGCTTCGCTGATAGTGCGTTTCTCGATACGTTTTTCCGGCGTGGCGTTGAGTACCAGGCGGTGCACGTAAATTCCGGCTAGGTGCACATCGTCCGGGGCGATAGCGCCGGTCTCGACGATTTCCTCTACCTCCACCACGGTTATCTTGCCGGCCATCGCCACCGCTGGGTTGAAGTTGCGCGCCGTCAGGCGGAACTGCAAATTACCGGACTTATCGGCCCGGTGCGCTTTGACCAGCGATACGTCGGGAACCAATGCGCGCTCCATTACAAAGGTTTCGCCATCGAACTCGCGCAATTCTTTGCCCTCGGCGACCATGGTGCCCACGCCAGTTTTGGTGAAGAAGGCAGGGATACCGGCGCCGCCAGCACGCAGCTTTTCGGCCAGCGTACCCTGAGGCGTGAATTCCAGGGCCAGTTCGCCGGCCAGGTACTGGCGCTCGAACTCTTTGTTCTCACCCACGTAGCTAGAAATCATTTTCTTGATCTGACGGGTTTCGAGCAGCTTACCCAAACCGAAACCATCGACCCCCGCATTGTTGGAAATCGCGGTCAGGTTTTGCTTGCCACTGTCGCGCAGCGCCTCGATCAAGGCCTCAGGAATGCCACACAGGCCGAAACCACCCACCGCAATGAGTTGGCCGTCCTGCACGACACCATCAAGCGCCGCTTGGGCGCTGGGATAAATCTTGTTCACGCAATCTCTCCATGGAAATAGTAAGCCGGGACGACAAAGCGAACCGTCCCGCAGGCACAGGTGCACATTTTGACTGATTGGCCTGACCCAAGGCTTGCGCCGACCTTGTCACGGCGCCCCAGCAAGGCGGCGAAGGCACAATGGGCGGATGTCTGAGAAATTTTTCCCCGCAGAAACCCCCGTAGCGCTAAACGACGAACGCCTGACCGCCCTTGAAATAAAAGCCAGCTTTGCCGAGGACCTGTTGGACAAGTTGGACCAGACGGTGATTCGTCAGCAAACCCAAATTGCCGCATTGATAAGTGAGGTGCTGCACCTGCGCCAGCAAATCAGCAACGCGCAAGGTGACTCGCCGCGCAGTTTGCGGGATGAACTACCGCCACATTACTGAAAACCAAGATGACAAAAACCGCCTAGCACGCCCTAGCGGCGTCACATAATCTGCCCGAACGCCCTACGACTAGTCCTTATAAGGCCCCGCCCATGCCCCGCTACCCCCTGCCCGACCTGAACGCCCTGCCCGCAGATATTCAAGAAAAAATTTTGGAAGTGCAGGAAAAATCCGGCTTTATTCCGAATGTATTTCTGGCACTAGCGCGCCGTCCGGCCGAATGGCGGGCGTTTTTCGCCTACCACGATGCCCTCATGCTGCGCGAGGGAGCAAGCCTTAGCAAAGGCGAGCGCGAGATGATCATTACGGCCACTAGCGCCGCCAACCAGTGCCTGTACTGCGTGGTGGCGCACGGCGCGCTGTTGCGCATTTATGAGAAAAAGCCCTTGCTGGCCGACCAGGTGGCGACCAATTACCGTAAAGCCGACATCACGCCGCGCCAGCGCGCCATGCTGGACTTTGCGATGAAGGTCTGCCAAGCCAGCCACACGGTGGAGGATGCTGATTTCACTGCGCTGCACACCCATGGTTTTGACGATGAAGATATCTGGGACATTGCGGGCATCACCGCTTTTTTCGGCCTGTCCAACCGGGTCGCCAATATCAGCGGCATGATGCCCAACCCCGAGTTCTACATGCTGGGGCGCCTGCCCCGCCAAAAATAATACCCCCTATGCCCCGAGCGCCTATGCAGGCCCAGAGGCGTCTAGCGGCCGGGGGCTCGCAAGTGCTTTTACCGCCACCGGGCTTGGCGGTTTTTGACGCCCACGCTTTTCAATCCAGCCCTTTGCGCAGCACCAGCCAGCCTCTGCCCCGCCCGCCTCGCATCCGTTTGAGGCAGCGCCTGTGCGCGGCGCTGCGCGGCCTACTCATGGGTGCGGCCCTGTGTGCGACGGCGCAGGCCCAAACGACCGCAGCTGGAGCCAGCACGCAGCCCGAAGGCGCGAGCAAGATCGTTCAAAACCCTGGCTGGCACTTCCAAACACAGGCGGTCGCTGCCGCCAACCCTTTAGCCACCGAAGCAGGCTACGCCATGCTGGCTGCCGGGGGGAGCGCTGTCGATGCGGCTATCGCAGTGCAAATGGTGCTCAGCCTGGTCGAGCCGCAAAGCAGTGGCATTGGCGGCGGCGCATTTTTAGTGCACTTTGACGGCAACAAGGTGCAGGCCTATGACGGGCGCGAAACCGCACCTGCGCAAGCCGGGCCGGATTTGTTCCTCAATCCGGATGGCACGCCCATGCCCATGAAGCAAGCCACCGTCGGCGGGCGGGCGGTGGGCGTCCCCGGTGCGCTGCGTATGCTGGCCATGGCCCATGCCTCGCACGGCAAACTGCCTTGGGCTTTTTTGTTCGCACCCGCCATACGCCTGGCCCGCGACGGCTTTGCCATCAGCCCACGCCTTGCGGCGCTACTCGCCACAGAAACGGCGCTCCCAAAAGACCCGGTGGCAGCGGCCTATTTTTATGACGCCCAAGGCCGCCCTTGGCCCACCGGGCACCTGCTGCGCAACCCGGAACTGGCAGCGGTTTTGCAGCGCATAGCCAGCGAAGGCCCCGATGCCATGATGACGGGCGAGGTAGCCCAAGCGATGGTAAAAACGGTACGTCAGCACCCGAGCAACCCGGGCCTGTTGCAATTGAGCGACCTAAGTAACTACCGCCCCGTGCTGCGCGAGCCCCTATGTACACACTACGCGGCGCCGCAGAAAAACTACCGCCTGTGCGGCATGCCGCCGCCGAGTTCGGGCATGCTGACGATGGCCTCCATTCTTAAGACGCTGGACTTCACGCCCGCTGCAAGCCTTCCCTTGGCTGACGGCCAGCCCAGCGCCGACTGGCTGCACTTGTATAGCGAAGCGGCACGCCTGGCATTTGCCGACCGTGCCGCCTATGTGGCCGACCCGGCATTTACTCCCGCTCCGGCAGGCGATTGGCTCAGCCTCTTGCAAAGCGATTACCTGCAAAAGCGCGCTGCCGCTATTGCAGCCCAAGGCCCGGTCATGCCGCAAGTGCAGGCCGGCACGCCTGGCGCGCTGCCAACGCCGCTGAGCTGGGCGCCCATGGCCGAGCAAACCGAGCACGGTACTTCGCACATCTCGGTGCTGGACCGCTGGGGGCATGCGCTGGCTATGACCACCACCATTGAGGACGCTTTTGGCGCTCGCCTGATGGTGAACCGAGGTCGGGGCCTGGCCGGTGGCTTTTTGCTCAACAACCAACTTACCGACTTCAGCTTCAGCCCCA
>CANKNK010000273.1 GCA_947483455.1 Comamonadaceae bacterium
AAGGCAGCGTAGGCCTTGCGACTGGCCGCTTGTACTGAAAACAACACCAGCCCGGCAGTATCGCGGTCTATGCGGTGGATGGGTACCAGATCCTGCAAACCTAAAGTGTGTTTTAAGCGCAGCAACAAGGTCTGCTGCAAATAGGGGCCCGAAGGGATGACAGGCAAAAAGTGGGGCTTGTCCACCACCAGCAAATGCGCGTCGCGGTACAGGACTTGGTGTTCAAAAGGGATGGCAACTTCTGCCTCGACCGCCCGGTAGTAATACAACCAACCGCCGTCTATTGCCGGCGTATGGGCTTGTAATGCTTGTCCTTCGTCGCCCAGCACCAGACCTTGGGCCAAGCGTTGTTGCCAAAGCGCTGCGCTGATATGCGGGAAGCGGGCTACCAAAAAGTCCATCACGCACGCCCACTGGCCGGGCGCGATGACAACCCGGCTGGCCCCTACGCCATCGCGCGCGGGCAAGTTGCGCAAAGCGCTGGCTAATCGCATGGCTTAGGCCCGCAGGCACACCACATCCCACACACCGTGCCCGAGCTTGAGGCCCCGGTTTTCAAACTTGGTCAAAGGTCGGTAGTCCGGCTTGGGTGCATAGCCGTGCAAACCGGGGTGCGCACTGCGTGCGGGGTTGTGCAGCAGCGGCTGGGCTTCTAGCACTTCCAAAATTTGCTCGGCATAGGGCTGCCAGTCGGTGGCGCAGTGCAGGTAGCCGCCGGGCTTGAGGCGTTGCGCCAATTTTTCGACCAGCGGCGCTTGTATCAATCGGCGTTTGTTGTGCTTGGTTTTGTGCCAGGGGTCGGGGAAAAAAATATGGATGCCGTCCAGGCTGGCAAGGGGCAGCATCTGGTCAATCACTTGCACCGCGTCATGCGCGCAAATACGGATATTGCCCAGCCCGGCTTCGCCTATGCGCTTGAGCAATGCACCGACACCGGCTTGGTGTACTTCGCAGCATAAAAAGTCAGTACCAGGCAAGGTGGCGGCAATTTGGGCCGAGGCCTCGCCCATGCCAAAGCCGATTTCCAGCACCACAGGGCGCTTACTACCTGGCGCCTGGCTGGCGCCGAATACTTCGGGCCAGCCAATGGGCGTGGGACGATAGGGTAGTAAGAACTGCGGACCCAGCGTCTCAACCGCCTTGGCCTGGCCATGGGTCACCCTTCCTGCGCGCAAGACATAGCTTTTGACCGTGCGCATAAAGACCGGCGGCAGGTCGGAATCGGGGGAAGGATTGTTTTGCATGGATGGGTGGTGCGCGGGGCGCACAGGCGTGCTGGTGAAGGGCCCAAAGCGCGCAATTTTAGGTGGCGCTGAGGTGCGCTCCCGGTCTGGCCCAGGCCGACGCCCATGCCGTGGTCCAAGCAGCCAGAGCCTGGTCCACCGGACCCGATTGGGCGGGCAGGCCCAAAGCAGCAGCGGCCAGGTTCAAAGCCTGCAGCGCCTGGGTGGTATCAATCGCTTGCGCGCCGTTTTGTTTGGACAGTTTTTCACCATGGGCGCCCAGCACCAAGGGGGTATGCAGGTACTGCGGCCTTGGCAGTTGCAGGCATTGTTGCAGCCGGATTTGCCGGGCCGTGTTGTCCAGCAGATCCGCGCCGCGCACGATATGGCTGATGCCCTGGTCCGCGTCGTCCACCACTACGGCCAGTTGGTAGGCAAAGCAGCCATCGGCACGCAGCAGCACGAAGTCGCCCACTATGCCCTCTACGTCCTGCGCCTGTGGTCCCGCTGCGCGGTCTTGCCAGGCCATGGCGGCGCCTTCGGTGCGCAAGCGCCAGGCACGCGGGGCTTTGCCCTTTAAGCCATGCTGGCAGGTTCCGGGGTAGCGCAGTTCGGCGTGGCGCGCGCGTGGCGTATCGGCGTGGGTGGCGTTTTCTATATCTTTGCGCGAACAGCCGCAGGGGTAGGCCAGCGCGCGTGCTACCAAGCGGTCCAAGGCGGCGCGGTACAGGCCAGTGCGTGCGCTTTGCCATACCGGTGGCGCGTCTGCATGCAGGCCACAGGCGGCCAGTTGCGAGAGTATCAAGCGGTCAGCGCCGGGCGCGGTGCGCGGGGTGTCGACGTCTTCGATACGCACCAGCCATTGGCCCCGGTGCGCACGCGCGTCCAGCCAACTGGCCAGGGCGGCGACCAGCGAGCCCGCGTGCAGCGGGCCGGTAGGCGAGGGCGCAAAGCGGCCCCGGTAGTGCGTAAAACTGTCAGCCGACTGCAAGCGCCAGTTCCAAGCCCGATACGAATGCGTTCTCCACCCGGTGGCCCAGGCACCAGTCGCCGCACAAGCCGATGCCGGACTTGGCATCCCACACATGGCTCTGGCCTAAGGCCTGGTCGGTTTTGGCATACAACCAGCGGTGCGCTTCCACATAAGCCGGTTGGGCGCGGATGCCGGTCACTTCGGCAAAGGCTTTGAGCAGTTTGCCTTCTGCGCGCGCTACGTCGTCGTGGATATGTTCTTGCGACCAGGCGGCACTGGCCTGCACCGTCCAGCGCTCGACGATGCCGCGCCCGGGCTTGCTCGATTCGCGTGTCAGCCAGGCGATTCGGTGGTGGGTGCTGCGCGCTGCGTTCCATTGCGGCCCCAGCGTCGTCAATCCCGGTTGTACCGCCTGCGGAAAGGCCAGCATCAGCGTCCAGCAAGGCTGTACGGTGACGCCCTCCAGCGATTGCAGCAGGGCTGCCGTGCCATGGGTCTTGGCGGGCAGGGTGCGCAGCAAGGCGGCGGCTTGCGGGTGCGGGATGGCTAGCAGCACATGGTCCAAGCCGCCATGTACCCCGCTGCTGTCGTCGCTGCCTCGGGTGCGTAATTGCCACTGGCCTTTGTGCAGCGCGTCGGTTTCAATGGCCATGACGCAGGTTTCCAGGTGGATGCGCTCGGCAATCGGCGCGGCCCAGGCGACGGCTAGATCGCGCATGCCCGGTCCCGGCACCCAATGCGGCTCGCGGGCGGGCAGGCCGGCGGCGGCGACGCGGCCATGTTGGTCCAGCACCTGCACCATGGTCACGCTCCAAGGGCGGCAGACGCCGGGGGCGGTTTCCAAGGCCAGGGCAAAGCGCGGGTCGCGCACGGTGAAGTACTGTGCGCCGTGGTCAAAGGTGCCAAAGGGGCTGCGCCGCGTTGACATGCGTCCGCCCACGCCTTTGCTCTTTTCAAACAAGGTGACCCGGTGCCCGGCTTGCACCAGCGTGCGCGCGCAACTAATGGCGGCCAGTCCGGCGCCGACGATGGCAATGTTTTTGGGCCTTTGCATGCGTGGTTCTCCTTGGCTTTTTTCTCTCGCCGCAGTTCGGCATGCGGCCTACTGTACACCCGCCGGCAATGGGGTCGGCCGTGCGCACAGACTGCGGCGCAAAGCGCCACCGATTTTCGCTAGGATGCGGCCATGATCTATTTACGCAAATCTTCTGACCGGGGCTACGCCGACCATGGCTGGCTCAAATCTTTCCATAGTTTTTCCTTTGCGGGGTATTACGACCCGCAATTCATGGGTTGGGGCAATTTACGGGTAGTCAATGAAGACCGTATTGCGGCCGGTACCGGTTTCGGCACCCACGGCCATCGCGATATGGAAATCATCAGCTACGTGCT